>CAVEFV010000031.1:0-24694 GCA_963615025.1 Firmicutes bacterium CAG:95
CTATGGCTCTACAGCGAGCATGAACGCTGCGTCGTTGAAGGTTTTGCATTAGTGGGGAGTATAAAGGTTTAACGGTAACATATTGTTCTGTCTGCGAAGTGGAGTTGAGAGCCATAGCACGCTATGGCTCTACAGCGAGCAATTAACAATTAAGAATTAACAATTAACATACAGGGAGGCGATGAATAATTAAGAATTAGGGGTTAATGATAAATGGGTGGAAGTGGGTGGTTAGGAGGAGGATTATAGGTAGTTTATAGGTTCTTCCTATATTCGTCTTATATTCATCTTATATTCGTCTTATATTCCTCCTTTGGAATTGGTAGTAAATAGTAGGCGAAGCGGAGGGAAGAAGTCATCTAATGAGGAATTAGGGATTAGGAATTAGGATTAAAAGTTGATAGTTGAATGTTAATAGTTGTTAGTGAGTTTCTGTTGAGAGTTGAGGGTTTAGCGTTGAGGGCAGTTGGAAAGTTGATAAGTTTAGGAGTTTAGAAGTTTAGGAGTAGTTTAATTGGTTAAATGGGTTAATAAAGTGGAACTGTAATATATGGTTTGTTCTTTGAAGTAGAGTTGAGTGCCATAGCACGCTATGGCTCTACAGCGGGCATAACGCCTGCAATTAACAAGTAATAATTAACAATTAACATGCGAAGCCGGTATGAGAGGCATAGCACGCTACGGCTCTACAGCCACTATATGGAACGGATAATCAGGCTATTTACGATTGGACAATTGTAGAATAGACGAATAGAGGCAATCTAAACTTGTTAGACTGCCTCTATTCTTTTTCTCACACTGAATTAGAAGGGTTGCTTATACTGTTGCCTCTATGTTCCAGACGAATGCGCGGACACCGACCTCTTTATTGCGGATGTCTAATTTTTCTACTGCCTCTAAAAGCGATTGGACTTTGTCGTCGTCGACCACCGTGATGACACAGGAGTTCATTTCGGGCCATGCATGCGTTCCTCTGCGAGGGTCGCCATTGTTCGTGCCACGTCCTTGCACTTGCTCAAAGAATGTAAAGCCGCGTATTTCCAACATATCGAGCATGTACTCTACACGCTCTGTGTTGGCTTGGTTGAATACTATCATTACTGATTTCATAATCTAATTGTGTTTGTACTGCAGAGAAGTGCCATTGAGTTGGCATTCCTCTGCAACAGGTTACTATTTCTGCTCTGTAGGCGTTGTGTCGGGTACTGAAGGAGAATCTGTTCCCTCTGCCGTCAGTGCCGTTTTGTTGTCTTTCTTCAATTTGATATTCATAAAGATGAATCCCTTGCGCATGGAAGAAATACGGTCACGCTCGCCATGTTTCGACATTGCCGCATAGAGCGTCGGTACCATGAAGAATGTCAAGAACGTGGACACTGTCAGACCACCGATGACGACGATACCCATAGGCTGCCACATCTCGGAGCCTTCACCCGACGACACTGCCATAGGAACCATACCGAGTATAGTGGTGAAAGCAGTCATCAGCACGGGTCGCATACGGCTACGCCCGGCATCTACCACGGCTTTATTTAGTTCTACGCCTCGTTCTCGTAGCAGGTCGGTATAGTCAATCAGTACAATACCATTCTTCACTACAATACCTATCAACATGATTAGACCCAATGCACCAATCATATCCAGCGAGCGTCCTGTCATCCAGAGTGCCATGACGACACCTGAAAGTGCAAATGGGATAGTGAACATGATGACGAAAGGTTTCTTGAACGACTCGAACTGACTTGCCATGACGATATAGACGAGTATCACGATAAGTGCAGCCAGCAGTCCCATCTTCCCGAAAGTCTCTTGTTGGTCTTCATAATCACCTGCAAGTCGTATAGTAACACCTTGTGGGATATTCAGTTGGTCGATGACTTGCGTTTGGATAGTCTGTGCCAATTCGCCAAGAGGCACATTATATGGAGTTACGGAAACCGTTACGATACGTTGGCGCAGTTTGCGTTCGATAGTAGGCGGTGTCCAATACTCGCCTATGCTGCACACCTCCGATAGTTTGACGCTCTTGCCTGTTGGAGTAGGGATGGTAAGGTCTTGTATCTTCTCGATAGTATTGCGGTCGTTCTCTTGCAGTCGGCATACGATGTTATATTCTGAGCCGTCCTCTTTAAGGTATCCACACGACATCCCATTCACGCGGTTGCGTAGATAGGTAGAGATAGTGGCCGGTGTCAATCCTAAGCGACTGGCTTTCTCTTTATTTACCACTATCTTTATCTCGGGACGCTCATCATCACGCGAGATAGTAGCATCACGTGCACCCTTTACCTCGTGGTTGCATTTGGCTCGTATCTCTTCTGCCAACAGGGATGTTGCATCGAAGTCATATCCGTATATCTCTATATCTACCGAGTTAGACGCCCCTGCTCCCATACCGGTAGATGTGCTTACCTTATAGTCCGTTATCTCCGGATAGCGGGCAATCTCTTGTCGCAACACCTCCGCAATGTCGAAGATTGAGCGGTCACGCTCATACTTCTTGTTACAGCGTATAGTCATTGAGATGGTATTGTTCATTGTTGAAGAGAATAATGCCGATATACCAGAGTCGTCGTTTGAACCTGCTGAAGTAGATATCAGTTTTATCTCAGGTACGAGTTCTACGAAACGTGCTTCTAATGCACGTGCAGTCTTCAATGTCTCCTCAATACGCGTACCACGCTGCAATTTAAGCGTGACAGACATACGACCATTATCCTGCTGTTGCATAAAGTCGGTACCAATCCTGCCTGTCAGTACAGGTATCATGGTGAGTGCAAAGAACAGGAACAGTCCGCCAAAAGCAACAGGCTTATGGTTCAAGCACCATGCCAATCCTTTGGCGTACTTGTCATCTACCCAGTTCAACGCACGAACGACAGTCTTATCATACCACGTCTTATTGGCACCGTCATCCACCAAGTTACCCTCCTCATCGACATGTACCTTACGCGGCTTTAGCAGTTGGCTTGCCAACATAGGTGTCAGTGAGATAGCAATCAAGGTAGAGGTAGTGGTGACGATAGTCACAATCCAACCTAACTCTCGGAACATGATACCTGCCATACCTGTCAGTGTAGTCAAAGGTACAAACACCGCTATCAAAACGAGAGTGGTTGCTATAACCGATATCCACACCTCGTTGGTTGCATATATGGCTGCCTCACGAGGATTCTCTCCACGGTCCACATGCTTGGTGATATTCTCCAATACCACAATGGCATCGTCCACCACCATACCGATAGCCACCGTGAGCGAACAGAGTGAGATGATATTCAATGACGAATCTACTAACTTCAGGTAGATAAAGGCTACAATCAAGGATATTGGGATGGTCAGAGCAATGATGAGTGTTGCACGCCAGCGTCCGAGGAAGAACAGTACTACCAATACCACGAAGAGCAGAGCGTATGCGATAGACTCTTTCAACGAGTCAATAGAGTTGTTGATAGTCTCCGACGAGTCGTAGATGAGTTTGAACTTCACATCTGAAGGCAGGGTCTTCTGTATCTTCTCCACCTCCTTACGCACATCGCGACATATCTGCACGGTGTTAGCACCCGTCTGCTTGGTAATCATCAGACGAGCACACTCGACACCATCGGTCTTCTCGTCAAGTGACAACTCTTTGATAGTATCTTTGACGGTGGCTATATCACGCACATACACCTGACGACCATCGGCGGTAGTGGTAACCACCAAGTCGTTAATCTCCGAAGACTCGAGGAACTCGGAGCGTACTTCCATCTGATACTGCTCTTTCTTCAACTTGACAGTACCCGATGACATATTCAGGTTATTCGCAGAAATAACATTACCCACAGCCTCCACGGTCAGCCCATAAGCATCCAACTTCTGCTGGTCGAGATAGACATACACGTATCGGTTAGGAGCACCCGAGACCGTCAGGTTACCGATGCCGTCCACACGGTTGAGCTGAGGGATAATCTCATCGTCCAACAACTTATCCAATGCCGGATAGGTCTCGTTGGCAGTGACAGCGTATTGGATGACAGGCATCATCGAGGTGGTCAGACGCAAGATGATAGGGTTCGAACAGCCGTCGGGCAGGTCGTCTTTTACAAGATCCACATAGGTACGCACATCGTTGATTATCTCATCGAGGTTTGTACCCCATTCAAACTCCATGGTTACCTGCGATATGTTATCCTTGGATTGCGAAGTGAGTTCTTTCAGGTGGTCAACTGAGTTCAATGAGTTCTCCATCACCTTGGTCACGTTGGTTTCCACTTCCGATGCGGATGCACCTGCATAGGTTGTCATCACCGTGATATATGGTGGATCCATCTCTGGATACTGGTCGATAGGCAACTGCACATAGCAGAACAGACCGATGATAATCACTGCCACAAAGATAAGAGCAGTGGTAACGGGCTTTTGGACCGCTGATTTATATATAGCCATAATGCTTTTTAGTTAGAGGTTTAGGATTATTCTGCAACTGTTTCACTGACGTTAATCTTCACGCCATCTACCAGACGCGCCTCTCCTTTGGTAACTAATTCTACGCCGTCCACTATCTCCGGAGCAGATATCTCGACATCATCGCCAAAGCGTTGTCCCATCTCAACGGTTACACGCTTGGCATAGCCGTTATCGTTGATAAAGACATAACGGTCGTTAGCACCGACTAACTTCAGCACGGTGGAGTAAGGTGCGGTGATTACTTTCTCCTTACCAAGACCAATAGTAGTCTTTATATACATACCCGGACGGAGCAGACCACTCTTGTTCGGCACTACAACCTTCACTTGGAAAGTGTGTGTGGTCGCGTCCACGGTCGGATAAACGACCTCTATCGTAGCAGGGAACACCTTATCCGGATATACCTCTGAACGAAGTTCCAAGCGCATACCCTGTTTTACGAGAGGGATATAGGACTCAGGAATAGCGACTAAAGTTTTCAGTTTGTCCACTTGTGTAAGTACTACAATAGGTGAGCCGCTGTATAGTTCGCCATCCTCGTAATTCTTAGCGGAGATAACACCGGAGAAGTTTGCTTTTACATAGGTGTTCTTTTGTAAGAAGTCGAGATTTTCTTTTGTCTGATCAAGTGATAACTTTGTTTGGTCGTATTGCTGTTGTGATACAGAGCCTGTTTGTATCAAGCCCTCCATACGCATCATCTCTGTTTCGAGGTTTGCAATACTCAGTTTGGTAGTCTTATACTGCTGCTGGTCCATACACACCAAGTCTGCTCCTTTCTGTACACGATCTCCGACCTCGACATAGATATGCTCGATCTTACCTGTTAGTGACGGGGCAACATTGACTGTTTCATAGCCCATTAAGTTTGATGAGAGCGATATTTCCCGTTGTATTTCGCGAGGATGTAGAGTTGTTAATTCTACTACCTCTATGCGCTCTGTAGTCTCCTCAGTGGTTACTGTTTTCTTGTTGCCGCAACCGACTAATACCAATAATGCGGTTGCAAGAATTAATCCTTTTTTCATGCTTGTATATTACTATTTGACGATTTACAATATATAGTTTTATGGTTTGTCTGACTTCTGTTCGTTGCAGGTGGTTTTAATTGTTCAAGAACTTTTGCAGTTCTACCTCTGCATTTACAAGTGTCAGTACTGCTTGTACATAGGTTGATTGGGCAGAGATGACATCGTTACTTGCGTTTACCAGTTCGAGGTTAGAAGATGCGCCGTAGTTGTATTTGTTGGTGGTAGATTGGAAAACGCGCTGAGTTACTTCGAGGTTCTCTTTCTCGGTGAGGTAACTTTCGAAGGCGTTTTGTAGCGTATAGCGCAGTTGTTGGTCCTGAATGCCGAGATTATCGGTTGTTTCAGCGAGTGTGTTGCGTGCTTCTTCGAGGGCTATTTTCTTCTCCGTTACACTTGCGGCACGCTTACCTGATGACCATAATGGCAGAGAGACTGTTACAGATACAGCGTGCGGCGGAGTCATACGGAAACCTCCTTCTGCGTAGTAGTGTTGATTGTTGTACTGATAGCCAACGCCTACGGTTGGTCCGTACGCCCATGCTGCCAAGTGTATGTTTGTTTTAGCCAACTCTACATTTTTTTGCAAGGTCTGATAGTTGAGGTTGTTAGCGATATTGAAGTCCTCTCCCAACAGGTTTAGTACTGCATCGGCCGACAACATATCGTCGAGGGAAGTTGTGAGTGTCAGCGATGTTTCCACCGGCACATCCAGTAGCACTTTCAGAGAATTGATTGCTAATTGTGTAGAGCGTTTGTTAGAATTGATATTGTTGCGTAGGGTATTTACCCGTACTTTGATCTGGTCGGCACTTGTCTGTTCGGCTGCTCCGACATCGACAGAGCGTTGTGTCATCTCTGCGAGTTTCTCTACATTTTGCAGCGATGAGTCCAATAGAGCCACTACATCTTGCAGCACGAGAACAGATGCGTAGGATGTTTTGACATTAGCCCTCAGATTATCTTCGGATTGTTCTAAGGAAATCTTCTGCATTTCGATGGCGATAGAGTTTAGCACCGCTCCTACTACAGCCTGTCCGCTTATACCGACCGAGGCCGTTACACCTGTAGTAGAGTAGTTAGGCATGGCTATTTTTTGCGTCATCCCCGCAATTTGCATTTCCATTTCGTATCCGCACATGGTGTTGTAGCCCCAACTTGCATTCACTTGTGGTAGCATCTCCGCAATAGTTTGCCATCTTTTTGCATAAGCCTCTTGCACAGCAAGATTGGCGTTTCGCAGTGTACGGTTGGCTTGTACGGCATAGTCTTGTGCTTCTTCGAGACTGAGGCTGAGCGAGGCAGGTACATTGCGTTGCGGTGCCTTCTTGGTAGCCTCCATTACATGGTCTTCTGCTACTACGCTTGCGCTTAATATAAACGCGAGTGTTGGTAGTAAGAGTAGTCTTTTCATCTTTTGTTACCTTAATGGGTATTCTATTAAATCCCTGTTTAACTATAAATTAACTAAAATTGTATGTATTGATACTTTGTGTATGTTTTTGGGTTAGTTTGTGGTGTTGTCCGTTGCGTTTCGATCGATAATATCTTTTAATCTCTCGATGTTTTTCTTTTCGACGCGGTTTTGCAATTCGTGTTTTCCCGAGTCGGATAGCATTCCTAAAATGATTAGTCCTAATCCGTGGCAGCACATTGCAGACAAGTTATCCATATTGTCGTCTCTTCGTGCGATTTCCTCTAATAGTCCCTGATGCAGTCGTGCGAGGAACTCTGCAGTGAGCGGTACATTTATTCCCTTGTAGAACACTTCTTCTTCGATTCCTTGTTGCAAGAAGTGCATAATATGTTGTTTGGTGGCGACAAAGACTACTTGTTTGTGCGCTTCGAATAGTTTGGGATAGTATTTCTGCAGGTCGTAGAGAAACGGTAGGGGTTGTAGTATGTTTTTCGTCCGTTCAACAATGATGTCTATATTTTCTCCTATGATATCCATGACTGACTTTGCTCTGGCTAATTCTTTTCGTGCTTTTTGGTCGATTTGTCGTTCTGTGTCATACAACACAGCCTTTACTACCTCGTCTTTGGTAGCAAAATGCACATAGAAAGTTTTTTTGCTGATACCTAACTCTTTGCAGATGTCGTCGATAGATACAGAACGAATGCCCAAGCGTATCATCTTGTTTTTCGCTGTTTCTATTATTTTTTCGCGTAAGTCTTCTGCCATGTCGTTCTATTCGCTTTGTGCGAAATTCACTTTCGGAAAGGCAAAAGGTGTGCCAAAATATCGTCCATGTGGAAACTTTTGTACTTTTTTAGTTTCCGAGTACAATATAGGGTTGATAGTTGAAGAATGAGGGCAGTTTTATAGTTTATAGTTGAAAGTCGATAGTTGGTTAGTGGGGGTTATGGAGGTGTGAGGGTAATATATTGTTTGTTCTTTGAAATGGAGTTGAGATCCATAGCACGCTATGGCTCTACAGTTATTATAGTGGCTTCTTCGTTAAAGGTCGTGCATTCGTGGGGATTATAGAGGTGTGAGGGTAACATATTGTTTGTTCTTTGAAGTGGAGTTGAGAGCCATAGCACGCTATGGCTCTACAGCGGGCATGATGGCTGCAGCATTTATGGTTTTGCGTTAGTGGGGATTATGGAGGTGTGAGGGTAATATATTGTTTGTTCTTTGAAGTGGAGTTAGAAGCCCTTCCACGCTATGGCTCTATAGTTATTATAAATTAACAATTAACAATTAATAATTAATATATCGAGAGGGAAATTTTGTAAGGGTTTGGTAGGTGGTTTGTAGGTTCTTCCTATATTCATCTTATATTCGTCCTATATTCATCCTATATAAAACCTTTGTAATTGGTAGTATTTACTATGCTTGGCGGATGGTGGGCGGTTTGATTCAGGGAGGGAGGAGTAGTCTGTATTCATTTACTTTCTTTTGTCTATTTTAAGAATGCAACTGCTATGAAAGTTGTTGCCGGAATGAACGGGGACTGGGAGGAGTGGGGAGTTGTAGTGGTGTGGGCATACGAATAGAGCGCAGTAGTCGGCTGCGCTCTATGGGTGGGAATTCGGATAGGTTTTACTCTTCTCCGTCGATTGCCACTGCGATAGAGTTGGCTATTTCTGCCATCTCATCTGCCTGCAAGTGGAGTTTAGGGTTGGAGAAAAGCATATCCGATTCTTTCTGAAGGGGGATGAGGTGAATGTGGACATGATTGACTTCCATGCCCAGAACAGCCACCCCTATACGCTTACAGTCGATGACTTTTTTCATCCCGATAGCCACTTTCTTGGCGAAGAGCATCATGTCCGCCAGTGTTTGGTCGTCCAAATCGAAGATATAGTCCTTTTCAGGCTCCGGCAATTTAGGGATGACCAGCGTGTGTCCCTTCGTCATAGGGTTGATGTCCAAGAAGGCATAGAAACGGTCATCTTCTGCTACCTTGAAACTTGGTATCTCTCCATTGATGATGCGTGTGAAGAGTGTCATAGCGATATTTCGAGAATTTCAAATTCCATTATACCGGAAGGCACGGATATTTTAGCGACATCGCCCACCTTTTTGCCAAGCAATCCTTTGGCAATGGGTGTAACGACGGACAACTTCCCTTCTTTGAAGTTGGCTTCGCTCTCGGTGACGAGTTGATAGGATACGACGGCACCGGTTTTGATGTTTTTTATCTTCACCTTAGTAAGCACTTGTACTTCGTCGGTGTTGATACGGGACTCGTCGATCATTCGAGCCTCCATGATTTTTGTTTTCAGCAAGGCAATTTTGGATTCGAGTTTTCCTTGCTCTTCCTTAGCGGCATCGTATTCTGCATTTTCGCTGAGGTCTCCTTTGTCGCGCGCTTCTTGAATCGCTTGGATGACACGAGGGCGTTCAACCCCCTCCAAATAGATGAGTTCATCCTTTAATTTCTGCAGTCCATCTGCAGTCATATACACTACAGCCATAGTTCTATGATATTTGTTATGGTTAATATTTCCTTTCAAACAGTTCCGATGCGATGAACGCTTTGCGAGCATTGTCCACATCAGACAGATTGAGTTCTTCTGCTATATTGTTGCCGTGAGCAGTTGTTTTGTTTTGCTCCCGGTTTGTTGCCGGTTTGTTGACATTCAGCAGGTTTGACCTTGCATTGTTGCCAGTAGTTGTTGCTTGGTTCTCCGATTCTACCTCTTCGTGAGCGGGTGTGGTTTGAGAGGGCATGTTGTCGCAGTCTTCGTTGTTTGCAGCGTAGTCGGGTCGGGTAGGTTGTTGGTTTCCGTATTGCCGAAAGGCTGCTTCATATTTTGCTCTCTGTTTTTCTATGAGTTCCTCTATTTGAGAGCGTTGGAATGTCTGTCTGTTCGCTCGTTTAGAGGAGGTTCGTGTTGCATTTTTTCGTATGCGTTCCCACAGGACAGAGCCTATCCATCCAATGATGGTGAGAATAAGTAAGATGGTGATAGTGATGCCCATGTTGTGTCTTTTAATAAAAAGATTGAAAAACAACGAGAAACTTCCCAGCCTCTCGTTGCCATTAAACCTAAACCTTAACTATGAAAATTTTATTTGTTTTCGGCGGCAAAGATAGTCCTTTTTTCTATACCGTGCAAGTATTGGCAATAAAAATGCTTAATAAAATGGAGAAAGTGGTCAGAAATAGTGTTTTTGTATGCTATTTTGCAGGATTTTCTGTACTTTTACACAAGATTGCGCTACGAATGCGCATACGAGAAGGACGCTTTTAGAAAGTTATGGAGAAACGATTTTATATAGAGACTTATGGTTGCCAGATGAATGTGGCAGACTCGGAAGTAGTTGCCTCTATTATGCAGATGACGAACTACCAATTGGCTGAGAAAGAGGATGATGCGGATGTGATATTGCTGAATACTTGTTCGATCAGGGACAATGCAGAACAGAAGATTATTGCCCGTCTGAAGTGTCTTGGTTCGCAGAAGAAAGGGCGGAGGAAGATTGTTGGTGTGATCGGTTGCATGGCAGAGAGAGTGGGAGCAGAGTTGATTGAAGATTATGGCGTGGACTTTGTGGCGGGTCCTGATGCTTATTTGGACATTCCTAATCTGTTGGCGCTATGTGAATTGGGTAAGTCTGCGATTAATGTGGAACTATCGAAGACGGAGACATATCGTGAGATATTGCCATCCCGCATAGGAAATCCTATCTCCGGTTTTGTGAGTATCATGCGTGGTTGCAATAATTTCTGCTCTTATTGCGTGGTGCCTTATACCCGCGGGCGAGAGAGGAGTAGGGATATAGAGAGTATCTTGGTGGAACTACGCGATCTTCAGGCGAAGGGGTACAAGGAGGTAACCTTGCTGGGACAGAATGTGAATTCCTATCATTACGAACAGGACGGGAGGATAATTGATTTTCCGAGTTTGTTGGAAACAGTGGCGAAGGCAGTACCCGACATGCGTGTCCGTTTTACCACCTCCCACCCGAAGGATATGTCAGACAGGACATTGGAAGTTATTGCGCAATACGATAATCTGTGCAAGTTCATCCATTTGCCGGTGCAGAGTGGTAGCGACCGGATATTATCTTTGATGAATCGCAAATACACTCGTGAATGGTACTTGGGGCGTATTGCTGCTATTCGTCGCATATTGCCTGAGGCGACAATTGGTACGGATGTGTTTTGCGGGTTTCATAGTGAGAGCGAGGACGACCATCGGCAGACCCTGTCTTTGATGCGCGAAGTGGGATTTGACACGGCGTTTATGTTCAAGTATTCGGAAAGGCCCGGTACTTATGCGAGCAAGCATCTGCCTGACGATATCCCAGAAGAGACCAAGATACGGCGATTGAATGAGATTATTGCTTTGCAGAACCAACTATCGTTGGAGAGTAACCAGCGCGATGTGGGTAAAGTGTTTGAGGTATTGGTGGAGGGTTTCTCTAAACGCTCCAAAGAACAATTCTACGGGCGGACATCCGGCTACAAGACAGTGGTGTTCCCGCGACAAGGACACCGCATAGGAGAGTTGATAAATGTGCGTGTTGTGTCTTGCTCAGCGGCGACATTGATAGGAGAGATTGCGGAGGAAGGAGAACGCTGAATACTCTTTCGCAGAAGAATACAGAGAAGGCATCAAACAGAGAAAACCAAATAATGGTTGCGTTGTTGAATGGTGTTATTTGAGTATGGAAAAAGCATGGATTTTATTTAGAAATCTGACCAATAGGAACAACCAAGAAGGAGGCTATACATAGATAGTCTCCTTTTTGGTGGAGATATACTCTACTATTCCTATATAAAACCTTGAAATGCGTAGGATGAACGGGCGTTGGCAGAGAGGAGATAAAACGATTGGATGGCACCTATTGTGCCTACGATGGGAGTTTTATATTGATTGCAGTGCGGAGAGTCGTTCGTAGCAGAGGTCTGTGTAGTCGGACACTCCGTACAGGGTTGATAATACCTTTATCAGACGGAAAATAGTTTTTTAGTCAACGGTTTCGGAGGCTTAGTGATTCCCGGTTTTGCGCATGAGCCATTCCGTTATGTACCATAGGCGTTTATTGCGTCGGGCTATGGGATAAACAGTCTTCATATAGAACTGACAGAGGCGATAGTACAGACTGCACTCGTAGGCTTTCCGTTCACGCTGTCGCTCACGCACGATACGCGTCCCCCAATAGGTACGATTATAACGCAGGGCGTGCTGTTTTTCTTGGCTGAATATATTCTCCAAGAACGCATCCAATTGCTCATGTACTCGCTTGGGCGTATGCAGGTCGTTGAGTGCCGGTGTACGAAGATACTGCCGCAACAAGTCGGGGTTGTCATCTATCTCCACAACTCGTTTCACTACCTCATCGAACGAGGCAAAGTCTGCACAATTGATAAAGGCATTGGGATTAAAGTCCCGCACCACGCACGGGTCACCATAGTAGATCGGAATACAGCCCGCAGCAAATGCCTCTACTATTTTCTCGGTCGTATACCCCGGATAGGCAGTATTCTCGAACGCAATGGCAAAACGATGCGTTGTCTGAAAAGCCATTTTGTCTGCCACAGGCGCACCTATATTATTGAGCAGTTTGCCCCCCGAATCCACACGCCGAACGGCATTGAGCGCATGGAAGAATGCAGTCCGCTGTTCCGCCCCACGCCCGTTAGAGACAACAAAAGCGCAGAAGTCTTTCTTTGCGGCAATTTGCTCCTCGCTCATGAGGTGTTTCTTCTCCATGAGCGGGAATGCGTTCACATTGTAGGTATAATACAGTGGATAGCGCATATAGCGGTCGCCGAAGTCCATATAGTCAAACCCCAACGCATAGTCGCACAAGTTAAAATCGGGCGTTTGGCACTCGCCCGTGTAGAATATCTTCACACAATCTGTGTAGCGCAAGTGTTTCTCGCCGAAGACGGAGAATACCAGATAATCCGGTGTGTCGCTCAACTCCGGTTCGTAGTCATGCGCCTCGAGCCATAGGTATATCCAATTCTTTTTGGGCTGAAAAGCGGGTGGAAAATCCGCAAACTGTATTTTAATCTTTTTTCCCATCGCAGTAATATAGTATTTAGCGGACAAGGATAGTGCTCACCCTCTCGTAGCATAGATCCGTGTAGTCACTCACCTCGTCGGGTATCGGTTCTCCGTTGGTCAGATAGACGCACCGCATTCCGCATCGCCAGCCGAATTCCATATCGCTCACGCTGTCGCCAATCATCACGCTGTCTTGCAAGCACACCTCCGGAAAATCCGCCACCGCTTGTCGTGCCATCCCGGTCTTCGGTTTTCGGTTCGGATCGTTTTCCGCCGCCAACGACGGGCATACATATATCGCATCTATATGCCCCCCTGCGGCGGCAATTTCTTTACTCATTCGGTCGTGAATTTCTGCCACATCCGCCTCTGTCATCAGCCCCTTGCCGATTCCCTGTTGATTCGACACCACGAACACCCGCTCATACGCTTTTGTCAGCCGAGCCACCGCTTCTTTGGCGCCGGGTAACCACTTCCACTGCGCCCACCGCCGCACATAGTCGCCTGCAATGCGTTCGTTGAGTACCCCGTCACGGTCTAAAAACAGGAACCTATCGGCAGGGAAACGCTGTGCTATTTCCCGCTTTGCCCGCTGATAATCAGCAGGAATGCCCATATCCACGAAATAATCCGCAAACGCTTTTCCGCAGAATAGTCGTTGCGATGCCATTGCTTGCAGCACATCCCGCTCAAACGAGAATTTTTCGGGTTGTTTTTGTTGCAGCAGCCACGCCCTGTTCACGGCATACACGCCTCCGTTTATCAGTCCTCGCCCGATGCTTTCGGCTTTTTCACGGAAGGCAGTCAGCACCGCCCCGTCGGTTTCCACCGAGCCGTACCGAGCCGTGTCCTCCACCTCTCGCAGTGCCACCGAGATCGGTGCTTTGTGTTCGGTGTGGAAAGCATAGAACGCCGCCCAATCCAAGTCGAACAGCGTATCTCCGTTCAGCACCAGGAAGTCCTCCGCTTCGGCTTTTTGGGCGGCTTGTCGAATCGCCCCGCCCGTTCCGAGCGGACTCTCCTCGCACGAATACACCACTTCCATCGAGCGGTATTTGGTGCCGAAATACGCCTCTATCACCTCATGGTGATACCCCACGGCGAGCAGCACACGCTTTGCACCCGCCGCAGCCAGTCGGTCCATTATATAGGTCAGGAACGGTTTTCCCGATACGGGAGCCATCGGTTTGGGCAGATTCGTGCCTATCTCCGACCGCAGCCTCGTACCCAGTCCGCCCGCCAGTATCACTACTTCCGAAAACATACGCCCAAACTATTCTTGCGGGAACATCGCCGCTTCCACTATTTGGCAGATGATATGCCCCAGCATAATATGGCATTCCTGAATGCGGGGTGTGTCCGCCGAGGGCACATTGAGCAGCACATCCGCCACTTGGCGCATTTCTCCACCCGTGTCGCCTGTCATGGCCACCGTCACCACGCCGAGTTGTTTGGCTTTTTCAAACGCATTCAGTATGTTGCGAGAGTTGCCCGAAGTCGATATACCTATCAGCACATCCCCTTCCCGGCACGCCCCGTCTATCATCCGCGAGTAGATCAGGTCATATCCGTAGTCGTTGGCCACCGCCGTCAGATACGATGTATTGCAGTGGAGTGCCTCCGAGTTAAGGGGCGGGCGGTCGTAGTAGAACCGTCCCGACAGTTCCGCCGCCAGGTGTTGCGCATCGGCGGCACTTCCGCCGTTTCCGCACCAGAGCACCCTATGCCCGTTGCGCAGTGCCTGCACCAGTATCTCCGCCACTTTTTCCACCCGTTGCAGCAACCCCTCGTCGGCGAGTATAGCCTCTCGTATCGTTACGCTGTCGGCTATGCATTGCCGCACTATCGCATTGGTTTTCATCACATTGTCCATGTTTTCAGTCCTTCCTGTGTAAATTCATAGCGGCGCACTTGTCCCGCAAAATTTTCCTGCAAGGCTCGTTCCACGCTGTATCGATTCGTCCCGGGGCAATAGAAGAACATAAATCCCCCGCCGCCTGCACCACTCACTTTTCCGCCTGTGGCGCCTGCCGCTATGGCGGTTTTGTAGATGTCGTCGAGCAGCGTGTTGCTGATGTTCGAGGCGGTCTTTTTCTTCTGTTCCCACCCGAAATTCAATATCTCGCCGATGTTGTCTATCTGTCCTTTGAGCAACGCCTCTTTCATGCGTATGGCCTGTTCTTTTAGTTGGTGCATCGCCTGAATCGAGCGGTCGTTGTTGTTACGCACATTCTCTATTTGTCCGCTGATGATCTGTGCGCTGACGTGCGAAGTCTGCGTGTAGTAGAGCAACAGGTTGTGCGCCAATTCGTCTTGATAGCGTTGCCGAATGCGGAGCGGATTGACTATCACCTTGTCGTCTTGCAAGAACTGCATGTAGTTAAATCCGCCGAAAGTCGCCGCATATTGGTCTTGTTTTCCGCCCGCCATGGCGAGGTCTATTCGCTCTATTTCGTAGGCCAATCGGGCGATGTCGTATTCGCCCAACGGCAGGTGCAGCCATTCCACGAACGCCCCCAGTATGCTCACCACCAGCGTGCTGCTTGTGCCTAATCCGCTGCCTGCGGGCGAATCCACGTGCGAGGTGATTCGGAACGACAGCGGTTTGTGCGTAAAGTCCCGCACGATGCGGTTATACACACCCCGTGCCAACACAAAATACCCGTCTGTGCCGATGGTTTCGGTGGCGTCGCACACCTCTTCCAACTGCGCATCGGGCGACGAAAACACAATTTTTCCGTTCTCCATCGGCTCTATGGTCGTGTAGGCATAGAGCGAGATGGTAGCGTTCAATATCGCCCCGCCGTATAGGTCGGAGTAGGGCGACACATCGGTGCCACCGCCTGCCAATCCGAGGCGCAATGGGGCTTTGCTGCGAATAATCATCTGTACTTGTTTGTATGAGGGACTCTGCTTACACAATAGTTGCTTACAATCCCCTTATGGTTTGGAGCATACGGCTCCACGAGTATTTTTGTCGTTCTTCTTCTATTCCTGCGCGGAAACATTCCGAGTCCTCACGAGCGCAGAAGTCGGCGAGTGCATCGGCTATTGCCTGCGGATCTACGGCGGTCACATAGCCCACTTTTCCGTTCGGAACGATCTCTGCCAACCCGCCCACATTGGTCACCAACATCGGCTTGCGGAAGTGGTAGGCTATCTGCGTCACGCCGCTCTGTGTGGCGGTTTTGTAGGGTTGTACAATGAGGTCAGCCGCCGAGAAATACACCCGCACCTGCTCATCCGGTATAAACTCCGTGCGCCAGATAACAGGTTGTTTCAGTCCCAATTCTTTCTCTAAGGCGTAGTATTTTTCGCTATTGTTGTAGAATTCGCCTGCCACCACCAGATGCACCTGTTCATTTTGCAGACGCGCATCGGCGTACGCACGCAACAGCAAGTCCAATCCCTTGTAATCACGAATAAATCCGAAGAAGAGCAGTATTTTTCCCGTTTCGGGCAAGCCCAACTGTCGCCGAGCCTCCGTCTTATCCACTATTTCCCCGAAGTTGTCGTACAGCGGGTGCGGACAGAGCGCCACGGGTTTGGGATGTTTTTTTGAGATAAATCGCAGACAATCTTGCCGCACGCTTTCGGACATGGCGACAAACCCATCCACGCTGCGGATGAAGTATCGTATCAGCACCCCGTCCCACGGCTTCGGTTCATGCGGTATCACATTGTCCAGCACCGACACCACCCGCACCCGCTTAACCTCTCTACTCTCTCTCATCTCACTACTTCCACTTTCTTCTCTTTTTTTTCCACCTCTCTTTGCTATTCTTGCTATCGTACCTAAGCACGGTGCCATGAGCGGAATCCAAAATTTGATAATGAGCAAGTCGGGCTGCATGCGTCGTATCATTCGCCCGGTACGAATCCACGATAGCGGGTTGATGGAGTTCATCACCCGCCGAATGGTCAGGTCTTTCGGTGCGGGGTCGTCGCTGTACTGCGTTTTTCCCGGAAAGAGAAAGTCAGGATACTGCATGGTAAATGTCAGCACCTCCACTTCATCGTTTCCTTGATTGGCAGATTCTCCTTTTTGGGTATTTTTCCCCTCAGCCAACACTTCTCGTGCCAGTCGTTCGTTAAACGCTGCTAAACCTCCCCGATAGGGATACGCTGTGCCAAGAATAATTATCCGCATACTTTCTCTACTTAATACTCTCTATGATCATTAAGGAATTAATGATTTGACAAAGATATAGTTTTTGTTTTATCTGTCAAAGCATCTTTGCTTTTCGATATGTTTTTCTTACGAATCTGATAGACTTTTACACCTATTACCCCACATAGTGTAAAGCAGAAAATAGCGAAGCAAACTATTGAGAGTATATTTCCTTTATGAACACTATCAGGGTCGAATATCATAGCAAGTGTGTGTGTCCCAGCAGGGATAACTGCGGCACGGAGCATATAATTAACTCGGGCGATTGGTATTTCTTTATCGAAGTTACCTTCTTGATCCAATAGATAGAGTTTCCAACCATGGGGATAGTATATTTCGGAGAACACCGCCACTCGGTTTTGTTCGCTTTGCGCAAGGTAGTTAAGACGATTGGGGGTATAGTTAGTCAGTTTAATCTTATCCTCGTTATACGCCATTAGAGGCGTTACATCTGGTTTCTCAGTATTTAATTTATCGGAAAATGACTTATCTACCACTGCTGTTGTATGGAGGTCTATTTGGCGGAGAGCCGCTATCTCGTCGTTAGCATTATCGACCACTTGTAGATTGTCAATGAACCAGCAATTGCCCATAGCATACGGATTTATGACAGGTATTTGTTGTCCGTTTTGTAGTGGTACGATAGTATATTTCATGTTAAGCATATTCAGTACGGGGAATATACTATCGCCATTACATGGAACTTGGAATCCATTTGTTTGTGAGATGGCTTGCATAAGCGGATTCATTTCGGGTGCTATATGTACATCGATAAGGTCTTGATAGCGGCGCAGTTTAGCAGCAGAGTAACCTCCAATAGACTTGAGATAGTAGGATGTGCGGGCTTCGTTGAAGGTGTTTGTTGTTAGGTTCAATACACGGAAATGCGTCTTATCTTTCAGTAACTCTTCTTCATAGGGCATTATCTTGAATGCTTTGTTTTTATCTTGTTGAGAGATAAACAAACTATCGTTGCAGAATCGTTTATCGACAGTCCACATATCGCAGATGATAAGTGCTGTGAGCGTCAATCCACAGTACATTGTAAGTCTTGGCGTTGGTTTATTGTAGATATGATAAGCATATAGGAATACCACTACAAAGCCCAATGCTACAAAGAGCAATGAACGCCATGCGTCTGCCGTAATAAGAGCAGTGCGTTGGTTGAGTATGGCATCATATATTTGTTGTCCTACTTGGTTCTTCCACTGTGCATCGTAAGAAGAAGTTGCATTGATAGAACTACCGAATAGTGCTACCAATAGACAGATGGAGGCAGTTACTCCTGCTGCAATGAATATACTATTGCGTAGGTGTTTCCATGTTGTTTGTTTGTTGGTGATAGTTTTCAGTGCCAAGAATCCAAGTAGGGGCATTGTGATTTCTGCGACAATCAATATACTTTCCACTGCCCGGAACTTATTATAGACAGGGAAGTATTTGAAGAATAGTTCGGTCAACCACATACAGTTATGCCCCCATGCAAGGAATATGGAAAATAGTGTTGCTATGAGTAATGCCCATTTATAAGGTCCACCCACTATCAATAATCCTAACAGGAATAGAAAACAAACGATAGTTCCTATATAGACCGGACCACTTGTGAATGCTTTTTCTCCCCAGTAGGTAGGAGCAGACTGGCAGAATTGTTTGGCTTGGCGTGCAGGTACTCCCATTTTCTTAAGGTCTTGCTCTAATTGGGAGTTGTTGCCGAGATTGTAGCCGCTTGCACCGCCCATATAGTTGGGAATGAGGAAGGTCATTGTTTCGTTTATTCCATAACTCCACGCCGTTGCATAGTCTAAGTCTAATCCTTTGGTTTTGTTAGTTTCATCACTTTCTTTGACAAGGTCGGAGTGTCCTCCACGCATAGTCTCGGCAGCGTATTCTTGATTTACAAACACATTAGCACTACCCATTCCTATACCTATTGCAAAGGAGGACATAAAGACTGCGGTTGCTATACCCAAGTGTTTCCATTCTTTTGACTTGGCAGCAATGGCGAGTTCTGCAAAGAACAAGATACCTATCATCATGCAGATGTAGTAAGACATCTGTGGGTGAAGGAAGAAACCTATGTAAGTGAAGAATGCTGTGAGTATTGCTCCCCAACCGTATTGCTTTCGATAAATGAGCAAAAAACCTATAATCACAATAGTCATCCATGTTATAGAATAACACTTTCCGTGATGTGAAGCCGCTATGATAACAAAGAAGTAACTTGACAGTGCTATTGCAAATGCTCCTGCCATACTTAGCCACTTGTTTATTCTGAATGCGCGCAACAATAGAAAGAATGCTATGAGATAATAGAGGAAGATAAAGAAAGCGTTCCTTGTTCCCCAAGAGAAGATCCATCGAAAGGGTTTAAGTACTTTGTCGATGATATATCCACCGTTGCCGCCTATTTGGTAGTTGGGCATACCAGAGAACATAGAACCTGTCCATGAGGAATAGTCTCCTGTGGTTTTGTGATAGTTTACGCATTCTTGTACGGCTGCAGTGCCATTGATATTGTCGCCTGCGTAGATTATTTTTCCTTCTAATGCGGGCCAAAAATACAAGGAAGAGGCAATGATGAATATACACGCAATTATTAAATCGGGGATGTACTTTCTTATGTTTGCTTTCATATTATAGAGGTTATAATTGTCTGTTTCTTTGTTTCTTTTATGATAGATTTATGCTTATATATCGGCTCGGATGTCGATTAACTCTTGTCGTATTTTCTTCAGTAGTTCGGTCATCTGCATACGGCGTTCTATATCATTATCGCCTACCTTCAGTCGTTTTTTGATGGCTGCTACGGACAGGTGTTGTTCGTCGCGGAGGTATTTTATCTTTTTCACCATTTCCAGATCGCTTGGTGTATAGAAGCGTGTTTTACCTTGGTTGCGGTGTGGTCGGAGCGTTGGAAATATCTGTTCCCAATATCGGAGCGTTGAGAAAGGTAGAGAAGTTATCTCACTTACCTCTTTGATTGAATAGTACACTTTATTTGTTTCCATCATCGCAGTATTTTCAGTGTTTTTCCCTCGCGTATAGATGTATTTTTCAGACCATTCCACTTCTGTAGTTGTGCGACGGAGCAATGGAATTTCTTGGCGATACCTGAGAGCGTGTCCCCTCGCTTAATCTTGTAATATGTGATTCCGTTTACTGTGTAGCCGCCATTTGGTGCGGTTTTTTGTGCCAAGTCGATAGTTTCACGGCGCTTGTCGATTAGGCTATCGCGTTTGTATGACAGGATTGTCTTTTCGTTGAGGATATAGGCTCCCATATTTTCGGTGGGCAGGCAGAGTGTATATTCTTTGCCTCCGGGAAGTATATCCATTGTGTATTGCGGGTTTAACTTTCGAAGAGTGTTGAGTGGTATGTTCAGTCCGTCTGCCACTTGTTGCAAGTGTAGTCGGTAGTTGACAGCAACCGTGTCTATGATTAGTGGCAAGACGGGTTCTGCAGGGCATATATTATGTTCGTCGGCATAATTGAAGACATAGTTGGCTGCTACGAATATGGGTAGATAAGAGCGTGTTTCTTTGGGCAAGAAAGAATATATCTGCCAGAAATCTCGTTGCCCGTTTGCTCGATGGATCGCCTTGTTTATATTACCAGGCCCACAATTGTATGCTGCAATAGCGAGGTTCCAGTCTCCATAAACGGTATATAGACTTTTGAGGAAGCGACAAGCAGCATCGGTTGATTTGTAGGGGTCGAGTCGTTCGTCGATCAGGGAATTTACCTCCAATCCACTGTTTTTCGCAGTTTGTGGCATGAATTGCCATAGTCCTGCTGCGCCTGCTCGTGAGCGTGCCTGTGGATTGAGTCCTGATTCTATAACGGGCAAGTATTTGAGTTCCAATGGTAGTCCGTAGCGCAGCAGATGTTCTTCGAATATAGGGAAATAGGTGTCGGATAGTCGGCGCATTCGTGCCACTTGCTTTGGGCTTCGACGGAGATAGGCTTCGATAAAGCCTTTCACTACCGCATTGTAGGGCATTTCGATGATGTAGGGTAGTGCGCATAAGCGAGCAATATAGACGGAGTCAGGCTGGTCGGCAATGATATATCCGTCGGAGCAAGGCAGAGTGTCTATCCATGCGAGGGAATAGTCAAGTAACTGCAAGTCTAATTCTGTTGGCTCGAATACTTGGAGCGTGTCAGTTGCTATCTGTTCGGCATATATTCCACAGGATGTGCCGAGCAGTATTGCTACTATTCCTATCCATCGTTGTAGTCTATTCATTAGAATTTGATTGCGAGTTTCACCTCTGTTGAACGGTTGTTTTGCAGGTCGTAGTAGAGTTGCGGTTCTACGGTCATTGAGAGGTCGGTTGATATATCGAAGTCGAACAGTTGTGCATCGACATACGCATCAATTAAGGAGAGAGCATAGACCACTACGGTTGCTACGATAGAGAGGTCTCTGTAGCGTCTGTAGGTATTCTGTTTGTTTTTTAGGACATTGGTATAATTACTCTTTCCCCCCATTTTCTCGATTGTATAACCTTCGGGGAGGATATCGAGATATGATGTTTTTGTTCCGTCGGTGTCTGTTAGAATGTCGCGGTAGGCCTGCTTGTAGTCGGTATATAGTCTGTTATTCCATGTGATGGCATAAGCACATCCCATGAATCCTCCATAGACGATGGGTAGTTTCCAATAGGAGCGGTTATAGATTTGTCCATATCCGGGTATGATAACTCCCATCCATACTGCTCGAAGAGGGTCAGGTTTCCATTGTACCGGCTCTGCCTGCACCCCTGTTGCAGCATGGACGGTGTCGGGGTGCAGTGTACTTGTTGTTTGCACCTGATAAGCAGGAGAGTTGGTATTGATTTCCTCTACTTCTTGTGCAAGGATGCTGCCAAGTATTGTTTGGAATAGCAGCAGTAGCGATAATATACCGATTTTGGTTTTCAACGGCGAGTATCCAGTTTCTGCATAATTTGCTGCAACTCTGCATCGCTATTGAAGGCAATAGCGATTTTTCCTTTTCCCTGTTCGTTGCATGACAGGTTTACCTTTACTCCGAAGAAGGATGATAATTCTTTTTTCAGTTGGTCTAATTCGGGTAGTTGCAGGGAAGTTTTTGCTTTGTGCGTTGATTTCTGTTCCTCTTTTTGTCCGCTTGCTATTTTTTCCACTTGTCGTACGCTTAGTCCTTCTTGCAGAATCCGTTTGTATAAACTTATCTGTTCGGTGGGTTGTTTCATAGCGAGGATAGCACGAGCATGCCCCATATCAATCTTTTTCTCTTTGATACCCATTTGTATTTCTGCGGGCAAGCGAAGCAGTCGCAAGTAGTTAGCGACGGTGGCTCGTTTTTTGCCCACCCTTTCTGACATGCGTTCCTGAGTAAGACTGTAGTCATCCATTAGGCGTTGGTATGCAAGTGCTATCTCGATAGCATCCAAGTCTTCTCTTTGGATGTTCTCGATTAGTGCCATTTCCATTATTTGCTCGTCTTTCGCTGTACGGATGTAGGCAGGAATAGTGTCTAATCCTGCCATTTTAGCGGCACGGTAGCGTCTTTCTCCTGCGATGATGAGGTAATCTTGGTCGGCGTTTTTTCGTAGGGTGATAGGAGATATGACGCCTATTTCACGAATAGAGGCGGCAAGTTCTTCCAATGCTTCTTCGTCGAAGTTGTGACGGGGCTGGTTAGGATTGGCTTTGATTTCGTTCAGAGGTACCTCGTTAATTGATGAGGAGCCGTTTGTATTGACATGAGTAGTATCTATCAAGGCGTCAAGTCCTCGTCCTAAACCTGTGTTTTTGATTTTCATATTGTTGTATTAATCTATTGGCGTTTTATCAGTTCTTTGGCAAGGTCGGAATAGTTTTGTGCGCCCTTTGAAGCAGAGTCGTATGAGAGTACAGACAGTCCGTGACTTGGTGCTTCGCTGAGGCGTACATTGCGTGCGATTACGGTGTTGAATACGAGAGTTCCGAAGTGGCGTTTAACCTCTTCGTATACTTGGTTGGAGAGGCGTAGTCGGTTGTCGTACATTGTAAGGAGGAACCCTTCGATTTGCAATGACGGATTGAGTTTGGACTTTATGATTTTGATGGTGTTCAGCAGTTTGGATATACCTTCGAGTGCGAAATATTCACACTGTACGGGTATGATGACGGATGTACTTGCGGTTAGGCAGTTTACTGTAATCAAGCCTAATGACGGGGAGCAGTCGAGTATGATATAGTCGTATTCATCGCGCAGGGGTTGTAGCATATTCTTTAGTAGCAGTTCGCGGTTATCAATAGATATCATTTCTATCTCGGCACCGATAAGGTCGATGTGTGAAGGTAGAAGGTAGAGGTTGGGTTGGTTGGTAGCAGTGATAGCGTCTTTGGGACTGATACCATTGACAAGGCACTCGTAGATGGTAGCATTGAGTGAGCGTACATCTACGCCCAAGCCAGATGAAGCATTTGCTTGTGGGTCGGCATCGACAAGGAGGACTTTCTTTCCTTCTGCGGCGAGTGCAGCAGAGAGGTTGATAGCAGTAGTGGTTTTTCCCACTCCGCCTTTTTGATTTGCGATAGAAATGATTTTACTCTTCATATAGTTTCGTGGGGATTTTGTCTGTTCCCCGTTTGATTACAATGTATCTGTGGGTGCTATCCGATATGCGATTGCCTTGTGTCCCCGTTGTTCGTCGTTTGCTTGCGCAATAGGAAAGCATTACTGTACTGTTGTCGGAACACCCGTTGTTTGTTAGGTTACTGTGCTGTCTGTGTTATAGCATTGCGCTATTATGCACCATAGCCTATTGAGGGACAAAGGTAGGTCTTTTTTTGCAGAGTAGCAAATGGAAGGAACAAAAGTGCAACAAAAATGGTTGTTCGGAGATGTCCGTTAGGGGTGTCGCCGTTAGTGGTGTTGCGTAGATTTCGTTGATTCTGTTGTTTTCGTTAGTGGGGATTATAGAGGAGGGAGGGGAATATATTGTTTGTTCTTTGAAGTAGAGTTGAGAGCCATAGCACGATGTTCTTCATTTCTTTTGGGTTGAGTGTTTAGAGTTGAGCGTTGAGAGCAGTTTTTTAGTTGATGAGTTTAGGAGTTTATGTGTTTATGCGTGGTTTAATGGGTTGAAAGGGTTAATTGGGTTTAACGGGAACATATTGTTTGTTCATTGAAGGTGAGTCGAGAGCCATAGCACGCTATGGCTCTACAGCGAGCAATTAACATTTAATAATTAACAATTAACATACAGGGAGGCGATGAATAATTAAGAATTAAGGGTTAATGATAAATGGGTGGAGGTGGGTGTTTAGGAGGGGGATTGCAGGTAGTTTATAGGTTCTTCCTATATTCGTCCTGTATTCATCTTATATTCGTCTTATATTTGTCCTTTGGAATGGGTAGAATTGATGGGGCTTGGGGGGAAGGAGGTTTTATCTAATTAGGAATTAGGGACAAGGGATGAGGATTAAAAGTGGTAGGGTGAAAGTTAATAGATGATAGTAAGTTTTTGTTGAGAGTTGAGGGTTTAGCGTTGAGGGCAGTTGGAGAGTTGATAAGTTTAGGAGTTTATGTGTTTATGCGTGGTTTAATTGGTTGAAAGGG
>CAVEFV010000032.1:0-1557 GCA_963615025.1 Firmicutes bacterium CAG:95
CACATCGATACCAAAGGACAGCATCTCGCCGGAGAAACGGAATGCCTCGTCGTCCAACAGGTCTTTGGCTTGCAGAGAGTCGTCGTCAGGTTCGGCGGTGATACCCATTGGGTCTTTGGGCTGATTGATTTCGTTGATGAGTTCCTCTTGGGTTTCATCGTCGATAGGTATATCGTTTGGCTCGGATGCGGTCTGCATAAAGTCCTCGAAAGAGCCTGTCGGGATGTCGTCGAGGATTTCGGTTGGGGCGTTGTCGTTCATATCAGAGATCGGTTAGGTTAGCAATGATTTGGTTGGTCAAGCCATCGAGCGACACCTTACGCTGTATGCCGACTATCTCAACGCCTCGCAAGAGCGCATCGCAGAGATAGATGTTGTCTTGTGCGTCCTTGCAGATAAGCATGATAGGTTGGGTGTCGGCAATGGATTTGTTCGCCTCAATGTCCTTGAAATGCGCTTCTACAAACATCTGCAGTGCCGGTGTGAGTTGCTGCTTGATTTGTGGCAGCAGTGGCTTGATGGCAGCCATCAGTAGTTGTTCTTTTGTGGTCATAGTTATTCTTTTACTCGGTAAATCATTAAACGGAACAGGTCTTCTTCGTTGGTTACATCGGGATAGAACTGTTGTGCCAAAGCCAACAACTCTGCCTTGCTGACAGGATAGGTGTAGCGAATAGAGGTGTGGCTGTTGAAGTAGGTTGCAAAGACGGTTTGCATGATGACATCCGTTTGGGAATAACGGGTTCCGGACAGGGCGTTGATCTTGTCTGCAACCACTGCAACCAACTGCTTGAAGTAGGGCGTGAAGGTGTAGGCATCTTGATGACTTGCAGCCTCCTTCAACTGCATCTTCAAGTCCTTGCAGCGGGCTTCAAGGGCTGCATTTTGGGCTTGAAGTTCCTGCAACCGGGCTTCAAGCGTGCTTGCAGTGGTTGCTTGCAGTTCTGCAAGTTGCTGATTCTCTGTCTGCAAGTTCTGCAACTGTTCTTGAAGTTCGTCTTTCTCGTTGATAGCGTCTTGAAGTTCTTGTTGTAAGTGCTGCAAGTCCGTGTTTTCGGGGGTTGCAGGTGTTTCTGCAAGTTGTGCTGCAAGTTGTGCTTCAAGGTGGTTGCAGTGGTCTTGAAGGTCTTGAAAATCGTGCTGCAACTGCTTGAAGTCGTCCTCATTGACTTGGATAGATGAGGTTGCAGGGCTTGTAGCCTGATTATGAAGCAGTTCAAGCAATCGGCTACCCAATTCGCGTCCTGTCATCTTTCCCGACTTGAAGTCAGGGAAAAACTCCTTGAACTGTTCGATGTCACGAACATCAAATGCTAGGGTTTTAGTTTCCATTTTTGAATTGAATTATGTTGTTTTACGGATTGTGATACGAAAGTACATCATTGTTTTGTGATTATACGATTCGAGAGAAAATACTTGGATAGAGTTGTAAACTTGTAAGCGTTTTGTAAGCGTTTTGTAATCGGGCTAACTTACCTATTATTAGATAGTTATATCTTATTATTATCTTCATATTACAAGATTACAAGTTATAGTATTAGATTAGTGTTGAGAGTT
>CAVEFV010000032.1:1788-24380 GCA_963615025.1 Firmicutes bacterium CAG:95
GTGTTTCCGGGGATATGGACACAGATGTACTCTAAGGTGATCTTGCGGTCGCCATCACTGCGACAGCGCAAGATACGAGTGTCACCCGGTGTACACAACGAGGATGGATTGAATTCGAAATTGCGATACTTGCAATACTCTATCAGCGTCTTCTTGAAACGATTCATCGTCATGCTACTGTTGCGACCATCTGACCAACGCTTCAGCGCATTATAGACCTCAAACTTAGGAATAAGACGGTCGGTGTTGCCCTGATCAATGAAATAGTCGTCGAAGAACTCAAGCAACACATCGCCAATGAGTTGGTGGTGGATACGCTTCTCGAAATTGACCAACGGAGGCTGACAGACCTTGTTCTCGCTCTTCATCGTGAGGAACCACTGCAGACAATCGATCATAAAATTGCAGTCGGCGTTGTAGTCCTCCTCTGAATAGGCTTGATTGAAAAGATCCATACCAAAGTCGTCCTTCACCTGCCGTGTCTCCCGGTAGGCATTGTCCACTCGGTAGTGGTAGTAGTCGGAGAAGATGACGGGGATGATACGGCGACGCGTGGACGGGTTGTTGTCGGGCGGTGCATAGTTTGAACACATCACTAAGTTGGGTGCTGCCTGATAGGGAATGACAAACGACCCCTCGTTCTTGCGATTGACCGTGACGCCACTGTCGATGATGCCATAGACGGCTTGGAACTTGAAATCGAAATTGGTGTCCTCGAAATGGATGATGTCGGTATCATAATCAACCCGCTCCATGTAGTGGTTGTTGTTGAACAACATCGGGTTGCGACCATCGAGGTTGAGAATCTTCAAGAATCCGGTCTTCTCCAAACAACGATAGAAGAGCGTCTTGCCCGAACCACCGGAACAATAGTTCACATCCAAGTCTTGGTTCTCCATCGCCCAAACGGCAAAGGTGTGGCTGTCGGTCTTCTTGCCATAGAGCAAGTAGCCATAGACATACATCTTGTTGAGCAAGTGACGCACCTGCTCGTCCTGCTGCTCGGGGGTCAGGCGGTCACCATAGAGCGAGAACTTATACTTCTCCCGATACACGCCGTCGTCGATCGGATTGCCTGTGGCGCGCTCCTCGTACTCCTCCCGCCAATGGATACGGCAGGTGTTGGTCAGATAGCGATAGACCTTAGAGGGGTGCGAGAGGAAACGCACCTTGCCCGTAGCAGGGTCGTAGTCGTAGCACGAGGGCAGACGAGAGATAGCGTGCGGGATGATCTTGTTGTCCCAATAGTAAGTTGGGTTTAGTTGAGTGTTGAGAGTTGAGTGTTGAGAGCAGTTTTTTAGTTGAGTGTTGAGTGTTGAGTGTTGAGAGCAGTTTATAGTTGAGAGTTGAGAGAAGGTGTTTTTGTCCACACGAAAGTCGCCGTTGCGGAAATGCAGGATCTTCGCCTCGCCATAGTCCCGGAACTCGAGCGAGATACTTTCGAGATTGTCGAAGACGGTCTTGGTGGTCTTACCGCTCAGGATGAACGACTCAAGCACCTCGGTGGGCAGGTGGCGACGCTTGATCTCCATACGCACAAAATCTCGGATGTCGTTCAGTTCGCACTTGGTAACCCGCAAGCCCCGTATCCGTACATAGAACCACCGCTGCGAATACGGGTCTTGCCAACGGCGAAAGCCGGACAGACGCAGATAGTAGAGCAACGAGGTGACACGAATGTTGATGACCTCCCGCTTGCCGATACGCTGCGTCTCCCAAAAACAGGCAGAGAGCGAGGCTGCGACAAGATGGTCGAAGTCGCGCTTGGCATCGTTGCGGGGTTGCAATTCGACAAAGTCGCGCAAGTCCTTGCGGGGTCTGCCCCGATTGTCGCGTCGCTCACGCAACCACTGCGGCAACTCCACCGTGCGGATGTCGATGTACTGCAAGGCGAGGTGTTCGCCCTGACGGATGCCCGTCTCGTCGATGTCGGGGATGTTGTAGAGCGTGTACGCCTTGCTCTTGAGCAAGAGGTACTGCTCGTAGGTAATAGTGGCGGTCTCGGAATTGAACCACACGGGATGATAGCCCATGCCGGCGATGTTCATGGCGTCCCGCTCGCCCGAACAGATGAAAATGGCGGGCAGGCGTTTGTCGGTGTGGGCAGCAGGAACGGCATCGGGATTGTCCGGATCGTTGGCGGCAGGGCTGCGCAGTTCGTTGAGGGCAAGGTCGATTTCACGCAAGCCGTTGATGAAGTCTTTGGTGTGGATGCTGCTGTCCCGATACTTGGGCATATAGACAAAACGGTACTGCTTGTCGAACTCGTAGGGCTTGTAGATCTTGTAGAAGTCGCCACAGTCGCGGGCAAAGATAGGATAATTGTCGTTGGCGTGTATCTCCGTCGCCTTGTC
Organism: Firmicutes bacterium CAG:95; assembly: GCA_963615025.1. Classification (GTDB taxonomy): domain Bacteria; phylum Bacteroidota; class Bacteroidia; order Bacteroidales; family Paludibacteraceae; genus Colicola. The sequence continues at coordinate 4,143 of CAVEFV010000032.1, forward strand.
CTCTTTGACAATGTCGTACTCACGCAGCGACATCCACCCGAAGCGCTCCATGACCTGCTTGCTGACAAAAGGACCCATGATGAAGAGTTCGTCGTCGGTGAAGTCCTTTTGCAGATAATGGAAGACACCGGGCGTCTCGTCGGTGCGGCGGACACGCTGCTCGATCGTGGGGCGATTGACCTCTTTCTGCAGCGAGGTGTCGATACCCAACTCGTTGGCGAGCAGTTGGCAGGCGTGGGGGAAAGAGAGGTTGTAGAACTGCGCATAGAGGTCGATGGCGTTCAGCCCTTTGGGCGTGCCACTGCCCCAATCATTGACCGCCCAATAGGTGGTGCCGCTTTTGCTCTCGACGAGTTTGAGCGAGGTAGAGGCGGTCTTCTCGTCCCGAATGCGGAACTTGCGGTTGGTGCCAAAGCAGTCGGCACTCTCGGGGTAGAGGCGCACGATGATGTCCTTGCCGTAATCAGTGGCTTGCAGGATTTTCTCTTTCAGGGTCATAGGGCGCCTCCTTGTGTTTGTTCATCGGTCACGGTTTGTGGTTCGTCGGTAAGGGCGATAGGGTCGAATCCTTCGAGGTGCTGGCGGCGTTTGATGGGCGCAAAAGTGACCCTGCAGCCGTAGCGTTTGGCAATGAGATTGATGACGCGTATGCGCCAATCTTGCGGCGAAGAGTCTTCACGCTCCCACATACGAACGCAGGCGGGGGTGACATGACATTGTTTGACGACTTGCTGGAAGACCCGAGTGCGCACTTCCGGGTCGAGATCAAGCATGAATTGCTTGAAGGACTTGTTTTCTTTTTCCATGTTGATGTAATTGAAAAAGATGAGCGGGAGTGTAAAACTGTTGCAGCCTCCCATCGACGACTCCCATATACGACAATGCTCGGCAAAAAATGTTTTTGTCATTATTGTGTACACTGGGGATTGTTTCTTAGTTTAGTGTTTAGTGTTGAGAGTTGAGGGCAGTTTCTTTAGTTTAGTGTTGAGTGTTGAGAGTTGAGGGCAGTGGAGAGTGGTAAGTTATAAGTAGGCTGTGCAAAACTCTAAACTCTTAACTATAAACACTTAACTGCACTCAACACTAAACTCTAAACGCTCAACTTCTCTCAAAACTATCAACTCTAAACTGCGCTAAACACTAAACTCTCAACGCTCAACTTAAGAGGTGACCCGTATCTGACCCGTAGGTGACCCGTATCTGACCCGTAGGTGACCCGTATCTGACCCGTAACACGGTCGCTTTTGAGTAGGCTTTGGCTATTGGGTTAGTCTTTGCGAAAGTCCTTGTGCAAGTTCTTTTGTTTCCTTCACCATTGTACTAGTAAAGTTAATACATTTTTGCCAAGCCACACAAGAAAAGGTCAGAAAAATGCTTTTTTTCTTCTTTATGCACTTTTCTGACCTGCATTTTGGGCATTTTTCTCGACTTTTGGGTGGGTTTTCGGTTCTTTTGGGCGTTAATTTATCTCTTTTTTTGCCTTTCCGTTCTTACATAGTATGGCACTTTTTTCGCTACTTTTTTCGCAAAAAATGTTGGGGTTTTCTTAGTTTAGAGTTGAGGGTTGAGGGTTTAGTGCAGTGGAGTGTTTTTATTCGTTGAGTGTTGAGTGTTGAGCGTTGAGGGCAGTTTATAGTTGTGCGTTTAGAGTTTAGTGTTGAGTGCAGTGGAAAGAGGGGTGGAATCTTAAAAATAGAACATTCCGGGAGGTAGGGAGTTGGTTCGGAGTTCCATCGGAGTTCCATCGGAGTTCCTTAGGAGTTGGTAAGGAGGGTACGGGAGGGGAAAATCTTAAAAAATGACACTTTGCACATTACACATTAAAAATTACACATTACTCATTACTTGGCTTTCACGGTGATGATGTCGCGCAGGTCGGTGGTATAGAGCGGACTGCGATGCTCGGCTTTGTAGATAGAGGGTGTGGGGGTGGTGGTTGGGGTATTTGTATTGGTTGTGTGGGGTGTGTTTGTGCTTTGGGCAGTTGTCGCTTTGATGGTTGTAGGTTGGGCGGGGAGTTGGGAACCAAAGAGGATCGTGCGCTTGCCGAGGCGGTCGGAGAGATGGTCGAGGGCTTGCTGCAAGCGTTGGTCTTTCTCGCGGTCGTGCGTATCGAATAGGTCGGGCACGACTGCCGTGGCGGGCATGATACGCATAAGAACTACGCCCGCTTTCTTATACAACACACCCTGCCGATAGGAACGGCGGAAAGCCGCCAACGCATACTGTAACAATTCTTGCGTGTTGGCGGTGGGAACAGGCAAAGTAACGAGTTCGGATAGGTAGTGCTGCTCGATGTCGGTGCGGAAAACCGAAGTGTGGGCATAGACATAGACCTGCCCCGCCACCGTGTTCTGCGCACGCAACTGACGGGCGCAACGGGCGGTGAAATCCGCTATCTGCTCCTCCAAAAGTCGGCGGTCGGTAACGGCCGTAGCAAAGGTGCGGGAAGTGGTGATGGACTGCTTCTGCGGCAACTCGGTGATGTCGATGACATCGTCGCCATGCAACTCCTGCCATGTGAGCAAGCCCGGCTTATGCAACAACGACTGCACCAACGAGGGGGACATCTCGGCGAACTGCAGGGCGGTCAAGACACCCCGCTGCTCGAGTTTGGCTTTGGCACGCCGACCTATGCCCCACACATCGCCGACCTCGAAAGACGAGAGGGCTTTCCGGCGTTGCTCCTCGGTGCGTATCTCACAAACACCATGGTAGCCCGGGTATTTCTTGGCGTACTTGCTCGCCACCTTGGCAAGCGTCTTCGAGGGGGCGATACCGATAGAGATAGGGATACCCACCCCCTGACGAATAGAGCGTACGAGGCGTTCGCAGTAGGCTTTCTGCTCGGCGGGCGGGATCGTGTCGAGATTGAGAAAACACTCGTCGATAGAATACTGCTCGAAACGAGTGGTATGGCGGCGGAGGATAGACATCACGCGGTCGGAGAGGTCGCCATAGAGCGAGAAATTGGAAGAGAAGCAGACGACACCGTGCTGCTCGACCAACGGGCGGATCTGATAGAGCGGTGCGCCCATAGGGATGCCGAGGGCTTTGGCTTCGTTGGAACGAGAAACGACACAACCGTCGTTGCCCGAGAGGACAACCACCGGCTTGCCCTCCAAATCGGGACGGAAGACCCGCTCGCAGGACACAAAGAAATTATTGCAATCGGCGAGGGCAAACACTAGCGGCGGGTTTTGTGGATGGCGTAGGTGACAACACCCCAAACGGAGAAATTGTTGTCGGCGGTAACCTGTATCTTTGGGAAAGCGGGATTGTGCGGTATGAGCCATGCACACGCACCCGAGGGGTCGAGTTGGAACTCTTTGACCGTGTATTCGCCGTCGATATACGCCACAATGAAATCGCCGTTCTTTGGCTCAAGGCTGCGGTCGACGACGATGAGGTCGCCGTCGAGAATGCCTGCGTCACGCATAGAGTCGCCGTCGACATGGGCATAGAAAGTGGTCTCGGGATTGGGCGTGAGGCAGCGGGTGAGGTTGATACGCTCGCCCGTATGGTCAGCCGCCGGCGAGGGGAAACCTGCATGGATAGATTCGGCGAACTCGAGGGCGAGTTCGGCGGCTTCGGCGGATTGGGTGAGGTCGGTTAGGTGGGGCATATATGTAATAAACTTCTTTCCTGCGTTATAGGGTTATTAAGGTACGGCTATCGAGCCTATACTTTAACTGCGGGCGTTTTCAGACATACTATCTATGCATTGGGTTTATTTTTATGTCAAGAGCGTCATCTGACATCCGTACCTCATAGAGAGCATTGTCTTCGCAATAGACATTGACCGGCATGTGGCAAGTAACATGTGTATTCTCATAAATAAAGTTGTCGTTCCCTTGAAACATCAAGCGTTCAACATCACTGCACTTGATAATCGCACGGTCTGTAAAAACGATGTTTTCACCAATGCGGTTTTTCATTGAGAAGCCTTTTTGCTGCCCATTAGGTAGCACAAAGAAAATATAATCACGAGCACGGCTCATTGCCACATTGATAATGTTTTCATTGTTCACATGTGCGCCTTTAGTGCATATTGCCGGTGGATTGAGAACGATAAACATAATATCGCACTCATCGCCTTGGAAACTATGCACAGTACCACAGGTAACCTTACAATACATTGTATCAAGCGGGCTGTTTTCAAGCATATTTTTGATAGCGTCTGACTGCGCACGATAAGCACATACCACACCAATGGTGTATTCTTTTTCGGGATAGTGTTTCTCTATCTGCTTGATAGTATAGTCAATCATATTATAGGTAAATATGACAGAATAGAGATGGAAAGCGGAATTATTGACCGCATTCAGACCTTTGATATCGTCAAGTTCTGCGACATCGAATCCTACGAAATTGACATTGCGTATGTTTAAGCCATCAAGTGTAAGTGGCTTCATTGGGGCACGGTTAGGGTCGCAATCAACAAGTCCATCGTATGCAAATTTGCTGACTAAATTCCCGATAACAGGTATTGAACGGTGCTGCATAGTCAAACCTTTGACCTCAAAGCGGTCATAGTCATAGATTGCTTCAGAAAAACCATGCAAATTGACCATATCATAGATATTGAGGTCCGGCATATCGTTTTGAACAACAGGTCGTATCTGCATAGGGTCGCCCGAAATGATTATCTTCTTTGCGGCTGCTCCCTTGTAGATGATATAGGTGATGGTGAGAATATCTATCATAGAGGCTTCGTCAATAAAGATATAATCCCACGGATAATCACATATTGGGGTATCATCAGGTTGCAGATAATCGTATGCGTATCGAGCAGCAGTGGCAACGACCACATTGTGCCAACTCATATCGGTAGTGTCACGATTGGTGAGGCAACCGATGTCCTCGATCAGATAGAGGCTTTCGGTAGCACCATATCGTGCAAGACCACTCTCACACACATCATCGTTTGCCATCTTGATGGCGACTACATCAGCGGCTTTGTTGGTTGGTGTGAGTACAAGAATTTTGGCGTTTGGCTCTTGTTCGAGCAAGTCATGTACTTGCTTGACAAGTTCTGTAGTCTTCCCCGTACCTGGCGGCCCATAGATGAACGACAAGTTGTCAGGCAAATTGGCGTTCATATCGAAATCGTCTTCTTTTTCGAGTTGCAAGAATCGAGTTTCGAGAGAGTCGATGATATTGGTGTTGTCAATAGCGATGATACGAATCTTCTTTGCTCGCTTGAGTTCTGTGAGTGTGCGGTCATTAACCTCAATAGAGATATCAATACAATCATCTTCAGTCTTGACTATCAGACCATCAATTTTTGCAGAGTTGCCATCGGCAATGGCAGTAATGCTGTATTTCTCTGCGTCACTGACCCATGCAGGTACCGGTAATGTCGGTTCGGTCAGTTGCAGTATCTTATTTGATGCTATCAACTCATATTTTGAAAAGTCTATTTGCACGCGGCGTTCGGTAATCTTGTCCTGCCCTGCGTGCATTAACATCATCAATATTTGGAACCACTTAAATGTGTATTTAGGCGTTTGGTTGAGCAAGTCTAAATACTCCACTTGTTCACCTGCCGTCTCAGCCTGCTCTTGCGCTTTGGTGTTCTTTGCTTTCAAGTTCTTTTCCGCACGAGCCGTTTCATCGGGATCTTGCGGTGCTTCATTGATGGGGTTGTTTGTTTCTACAAAGAACGGCGCATTGTTTTGCGGGGAAAGGTTTTCCTGCGTTTGATTGTCAAATGGTATTTCTGTTCCTTTATCCGTTTTTGAGTGAGGCTTGCCGACAAAACGATTCTTCTTTTCCTCTAACTTGCGTTTGAGTTTCTCTTCGATACTCTCTTTGGGCTGTTCGGGGGTTGTGGGGTGTGGTGCAGGCGATTGCGGCGTAGTCGGTTGCTCAACTTGTGGCTGTTCGGGTGTTGCCTTTTGAGGGGCTTTGGCTTCACGCTTTTGCCGTTTGCGTTCTTCAATCATCTGCATTAGTTCATCTTCCGACAGGTCATCACCCAAAAGCGCTTTGAGTTTTGCACCTAACTCAAACTGCTTTTGTTCTTCAGCAGTAACTCCGTATTTCTCTTGCATGTCGGGTGTTGCCTTGACAATACCCAAAAGGTCGGTAACGCCATTGAACAAATTGTATTCGGGTGCTAAGTCTTCGATATGCAAATTCTGCGGACTGCAAATTTTGCCGTCTTTACTAAATATCCATGCTTCAGTCAAAAGCAGGTGTAAGAATGTTGATTGACAATGATTGATATTGTGATATTGTTTGTGCTTTTGTCTTGTAAGAATCTTCGCGTCTTTTATGTCTGTATATTTGCAAATGATATCATTCCATAGATAAACAGAAATATCTTTGGTAATGTTCTTTTTCTGACAGGCATTATCAAAACCCTGCAACTGCGGGTCTTCCACAGAATGAAATTCGTAACACTTTATTTGATCAACTTCTTTGCGAATATGATTAGGCAATTTCCACAAACTATAAAAGGTTTCTGTCAAAACCTGTGGTTCTGTCTGTACACCTAACAATTTTACAAAGTCAATAATGAAAGATGTCTTGAAATTGTGAATTTGCTTTCTGTAAAAATAGAGGTCAAAATATACAATATCTTGGTCACCATTAAAGTATTGCTTTAAGAGTGGTGTTTCAAGGATAAGTTCTGATGGTTTAGAAAGACTTTCGTTCGTTCCGACGAGAAATAGCGAGTCCTTCACTAACTTGATGAAATCGTCCTCTTTTGTAGTGTTTTGTACTTCTTGATAATAATTGAGCAATACCAAAAAGTCATTCCTTATAACTTCGTCATCAATATCTACATCGTTTTTAGCATACTTGCTCAAAACAATGTTACGAATGTAGTCATATTTATCAGGTGTCTTGAGTTCTAGTTGAGTAAACAATTTCATTGCATACTCATTACTCAAATACTTGTCATTGATAAAATTGTATTCTGCAGTTTTGTCCTCACTACCTATAACCGGCAAATAAACATTCGGCGTTGTCTTGTTGATGAACGGTGCCACCCATTGTTTTTTCTGCGTATAAATGATGGGGGCCCTACGGAACACAAGTTCATTACCTTTTGTTTGATTGGTAATGTTGATATGTGCAGAAGCGTGTTCGCGCAAGAAATTATAGAATTTGATGACCCATTCAAAGTCCATCGCATTCATAAAGTCTTTGGTTATGTCACGACCGAAGTCCGCAATTTCATAACGACTTACTTCTTCAAAGTATTCAGAATCATCATCTATACGCTGTATATTTTGTGCGAGTTTCCATTGTAAGAAATCAACACCATCTGCGTTATCATCATTGTAATCCGTATGAGATTGGGTGCGCAAAATCTCAAGTTGTTTTTGATCCACTAATTCGAACACACCAATATGAGTGTGGTATGCTTTTGACGGTAACAAATACTTATCGTTGCGAGAAAGCAAGAGCGGCTCATCATTGATGATGTCTTTGAACGCCTCTTTGAAAGGTTCTTCATAGATATTGTCATAGTTGTCATAGTCATACTCATATTGAGGGCATATATCAGTGATGTTCTCATTGATGAGCAGATTGTTATGCTTGATACCATAATCACGAAGAAGCACTACCGTTTCGGCAGAGAGAGTAGCAAGCATATCAACAAGCGACTCGTTGATTTTCGTGTCCGGTTTGAGGTCTTGACGGTTGTCCGTTAAGAGGAACGGTGCATGTGCGATGAAACAAGTATTGAATGATACTTTGGTCGGGAAGAAGCAATAGATGTTGCGTTTGGTATCCGTTATGAGTTGCTTCTTCTGCTCATCATAATAGTAGCCGACATAGATTGGGAATATCCCCTTATCCTCTATCTTGATCTTTTTCGAGAATAAAAATATACTACTCGTTTCTTTCGGTTCAATGATGCTGTAGCGTTCAAGCGTTATATCATCGTATTGGGAAGTTTCGGTGAGTTGTTTCTCATAGGTATATTCAGTATTGGGTTCGTCTGAGGAATCAATACGCCAAACGATCTTCTTGATGTTGCGTAGAAAGAGTAATGGATTTTTGAGATTTTGCAGACGGCGTTTTATATGGTCGTATGCTTGTTTGCGATTTTGATCTTTGAAACGGAATACAAACAGCGTTTCCCCCTGTTGGCGTGCGGGATCGTCATGGTCTAATAAAGTTGGAATGATGTAGTTCTCTATTTTGAAACAATAGATGTCGTCATAAATTTCCGGCGTGTCAGTATATTGAAAAACCGACTTAAAGCCAACACCAAACTTACCTATTTTTTGTGTACTTATCTCTTGCTCGTTCTTAAGGTCAGTCACTTTGGAAGAGAAGCCAAAGCCTGTGATAGAGTTAATGTCTCCCACTTTGTCCGAATCAAGCGGCGTAACATCAAAGTGCTTTGTGCCGTTGTGCTTGAATATGAGACGGTCTTTTTTGAGAACTATGCTTACTCGTGTGGCATTGGCGTCTTCGGCATTCTGCAAAAGTTCGTACACAAAGTGTGCGGATTCAGGATACTTATCAATCAGACTACTGAATAGTCTGCCGTAATCGCGCTTCGAAAACACTTTGTAGTCTTGCACTTTGTCGTCGTGCAAGGCATCAAATAAGGATTTTTGTTCAGGTGTTAGATTTGTCATGGCATTTTCTTTAAGTATTCTATTAGCTCAATAGGCTGCCTACTATATTTGATAGGACATTTCCAAAAAAATCTTTGAGAGCCTTTGAAAGACCAACACCTTTGATTATTGGGTAATTGATTTATATAATTTACAAGAGTAGGTTTATCTATCCATGCAACGAAAAATGTAGTATTTAGATATGCCTTTGCCAAAAAAGAGTTATACAAGTACTCGTAATCTTTAATCGATAAGTCAATTTGTTGTTCTCGCAACCAATTATCTTTAGCCTTTGTTCTTTGGTTATAATAAACTTGCATATGTATGTCACCACGCAAGTCTTCAATCTTTTGTTCTCCTCTTCGGATTAGTTTAATATCTCTATTATTAATTACTTCTTGCATAGTGATATCACCATCAGGAATAAGCGAGGTTTTTAACTCTATATTCTTCTCAGAAATAATAAAATCAATATTTATGCTATCACCATCTTCGAGATAATCAGTTGCAGTAATTTTTATATCGTTGGCTTCAAACCATTTCTTTATAGCCAGTTCACCAACATAGCCTCTCAATTTACAATCAAATTGTATATTGGGGTGTCGATGTCGTAAATTATCAAGAAACTGAACATTAACAGTTTTTTTTATACAGTCCATTATCTCTAACTTAGTGAGATGAATATTAACAATATCTTTTTCTGAAACCATTATTTATGCAAAATCATATTTATATAATCAATTTGTTTATCTGTTAGTCCGTATTTTTCGAACAACATTTTATCAGTCCATTTGATTGAAAAATCCTGAAGAGGTGCATAATGATAAACTGACTTGCCTGCCCCTTGGTCTTGTTTTCTTATCCCAACAAGAACAGTGAAAAATTTAGTTCTCATATATGCCTCGCAATTTTTCGCTTCTTCAACACTCCTAAATGGACCTATTTGTATAAAAGTTTCAGTACAAACATCATAAGGCATTGCATATTCCATATTTGATGGCATATCCCCCATACGACCTGTTCCATAGTTTCTTGGAATAAACAACTTAATATCTTCTAATAAGTCTCTTTGGGGTAGAGGGTAGTCCATAGGAATATATCTTTTTGCCCTATGTTGCTTTTCGTCAAGACCTATTATAGTAATATCTCCATCTTGTTTTTCTTTTCGGATTGGTGGTAAACCATATTTAGCTGGATTTTTGAACAAATCGCCACGCAAACCATATGGCTTCATTGATGATACTATTGTATCAAAACTATCTTCACCAAAACTTGCAACTTGTTTTTTTATTTCAATAAGTTCTGAATCTCTTATAAAGATATTTTCTTCGCCATCTTTCAAGTATCTATTTGATATTTGTTTATATCCATTAGAACTTTGTGTGTGAATTTCACATTTATCGTTGTGTTTGATATCCCTTAAAAAATAGCAAATACCACCTTTAATTTCGACATTATTAAAACAAACGCCAGCATCATAAAAGTCATAGAGTTTAGATATATGTTTATCCTTAATCATTGAAGATCTAAATTCTTCAAGCCCTCTGCCACCTGTCATCCACCGTGATGGCATAATTATAGAAACATATTCCAATGAAATACCTTTTGCAATTTCAACAAAGGAATTATAAACAGGAATAGCGCTTGCGCCTGCACCGCCATCCATTTTTTGATATGGTGGGTTTCCTACGATAGCGTTGAATTTCATATTTTCGAGAATATCTTTGTAAGTTTTACTATGTTCGCCTATGAGGTCATAGGAATTAAATGATGATATGATATTTTTGATGGGCAACCCCAATAACGAATACACTTTGCGAGTAAACTCGTAGGTGAGTTTCGATGTGGGCAACGACCAAATATTATCACGCACTTTATCGCCAAAGCGGCGATAGAGAGCGCATGCAAACTCTGCCTGTTTGGAAGCAATATCAAGGAACTTCGTCGATTCATCTACACCATCTTCCGGAAAGAGAGCAACCACATCATCAGCAACTTTCGATGGTGTAACAATTTCCGAAATAGAGAGCCGTCCAAACTTGCGTAACGCACGCTCGACACGCTCAAGAGGCGGTAGAGAAGTGTCGCAAGAGAGGTTGCTGATGTTCTGAATCTTGTAGTCTAAATCTTGTAGTATGAAACTATTGAGTCGTTTATTGAGATAGATGAGGGAAGATGGTTTCAATCCCACATTGCGAGCAATGCGTGCGTTGCTTGTGTCGCTGCGAATAACTCGAATTATCTCTTCGAGCGATGATACAGGGTCGTCTGTAAGCAAAGCAAAAAAGAGTATCTGCGCGAAATAAGTAGCAAGGCGTTTGTCGGCATCGTCTTTCTCGACAGGTGGTGTAGTTATTACATTGTCACCTTTGCCATTGTCGTTGTCGTTATTGTCGTTATTGTCGTTGTTATCGTCACTATTGCCATCGTCTTCAAAGTCATCACCATCGCCTTCGACAGGTTTGATGTTAATACCTTTCTGCGCATTAATGGGCTCTAGCCCTTCAATGAGCAGTTGAATTTGCGGGTCTTTGAGCAAATCAAAATCGGTCGGTATCTCGCGTGCCTCATCCATTACGGTGCGGTTAGCCGAATATTGACGCACTGCATCCATGATGTCGGTAGGCTGCACCTCTTGTATCTTTCCTTTGTTGATGACGATGATAGGCGACACTTTGAGTTCTTTGCGGATACGACCTTCGAGTTCCTCGTTGCCACGCTCTTCGGTATTGGCGTTGTAGATTTTCGACTTTTGCTCTTGCATAACGAACATGCGGTTCGGGTCGAAATCCACGAGCAAGGTCTGTGGCTTCATGTTGTAGCGTATGACATTGCCTTGCTCATATTTGTAGATCTTTACATATTGGTTTTGCAGGCGGAATATAGCCTGATCATATTCCTGTGGCGATGACACATCTTTGAGGAAAAGCATAGTGTCCCATTCACGAACAGTGCTTCCCGTAAGCATACGATTCACTGTGAGTGTAATGGTCTTTTGGTCGTTTGCCTCACATTCTTTTATCGTACTCTTGATATCTTCACTCTCGCGGTAAGTATTGCCCTCTATACCGGATATGTTGATGACTTTATAATGTGATAGATTCTTGAAAAGGTGCTTGCTATCCTTGAGAAGTTTTTCCATAGCATCGCATGATGCACAGAAAGGCAACACGCAAACGATATGGCGGCACATTTTGCCTTCTTTGAGTTTGTCATAGTCAAGAAAGCCTAATAAGTTCTCATCTTCAGCACTGCCATCAATGATGCGCAAAAGGTCAAGTACTTCTTGTTTATGAGCAAAGAGTCTATGTGCTTTAGCAGCAGAGGTATCTTTGCTGACCGATTGCGGGCGGAACAATTCTGTGAGAGAAGCCGTTTTTCCCTGTGCTTTCATTTGTTCGAGCATACGGCGAGCCGACTCATTGGGATTGAAAGCGAAGCGCACCATCTGCGGGAAACCATAATATGGATTGTCCCAATCTTGATACGGCTTGCCCGTGTCGGCATTGATGACCTCTTGTTCAATGTCTTCCTCGTGTTCGCTATCCCATTTGTCTTTGTCATCAATAATGTCCGTAAACTGATAGAAAGCGATGATGTCTTCGGGCTTAAACTCGCTACCCATCAAGATACGATACGGTGTACCCGAAAGGTGTAGAGTGGTATCAACATGTAGTTGCTTGACAAGTTCAAGGCCTTCGTCTAAATCATCATACGACGCATCGTTGCATGCAAGTTCTTTCTTAATTTGTGCGTTGGTAAGTTCGGCATTACGCAACACTTTGCCGTATTCCTCTGCTCGTGCGCCAAAATGCGTTTCATCAACGATAAGCAAGTCTATATTATTCGAAAAGATGTCTTTGTGCTTATCTTTAATGTCATCACCCATGAGGTCTTGCAGGGTAAGGAAAACGGCTACGCACTTGCCTTGATTGAGATGATTGATGATAGCTTTATTGTCGGTAAGAAATGCATCACTATCAAGAAAATCATACTCTGCAAAACGAACATGACTCTCTACTGTGCGTTTCCACTCATTCTTAACATCGGCTTTGGCTGATACGATAAGCACCACTTTGGCTTTCATAGCCGTGGCACAGCACATAGAGGTGAACGACTTGCCAAAACGCATAACGGCATACATCAACAAGTTCCGTCTGCCTTGATTGCGTGCCTCAATAAAACGATTGATCGTGTCCTCTTGATTGGGGCGAGGCGGATATTTTTCCGTACGCTCATAGTGTTCCTCTATATGTAGGCGGTCTTCAGAATAGAACTGATATGGACTACCCACTTGCGAGGCTCGTTTTTCGATATCAATCAGTGCGTCATCAATATCTTCCGGCGTGGCGTGTTGGAAAAACTCTTTCGAGTAATAAGGTAGATCGGCTATGTCGTTAGGCTGCAGGCGGTGCAAGTGCATTATTTGTTCAAGATAATAATGCACTGCAAAATCACGGAAATACTTTCCGTCAGAAGTCTGCGCCACCCATTGCCAACCATCCTCATGTACAAGGTTATCGAAATGCTTGCGCCACTCATCAATACGAACATTAACAGGGCGGTACGTATCGCCTATTTTCAAGTAGTCTGGAATAGTGTTGGTGCGAAATGCGTATATGTGTGGCGGTATACGACCAACGATGATGTCATCAAGTAAGGAAGTGTCTATCATTTGTTAATCATGGTATGAAATTCAACAATTTCTATAGGCTGTTCTTTCTCTTCCCATTTTGTTCTATCCCAATCAGCGACAACTTGATAAATGCCGTTGTGCTGATGTACATCGTTCTTCTTACAGCCTACACAAGGTCCGATATAGGTGAACAAATCTTTTTGATTGCCTTTTGGGTCAGTATTGCAAGTCATAGGTAAGACCATCTTGATACCATCCATTTGAAAGATGTTCCACGAGATAATGCGTGCAGCAAGCAGCAAATACGAGTGGAAAGGTTTGGTAGTCTTGAGTTTGATTTTTGAGGCAAAGGCTTTATAATAATCGATGAAAGAGCAGAACATGGCTTCACGAGCGAGCAAAAGATTATCGCCCTGCCATTCAAAACCATAGGTAGATTTGAGCGCAGCAAAAGCCCATTGATACCAATCTTTCATAGTTTTGACATTTTCACTCACGATACGCATTTTGCGGTCGAATAAGCCTATACGCATATTGAGCGGTATGGGATTACCAGTGGTGGTATCGTACCTACTGACAAGATACGGCGCCTCACCACATGCCATTTCAAGGCGTGTGTCGCAAACATAGTCCTGCCATGTTCTACCTGATGATGTTGGAAATGAGATTTTCCCCTCAGTCGGTTGCCATAGAAGATTGGTATCATCCTGCGAATTGAACACATTAGGCTGACCGAACCATGCTTCATCTATAAGGTTGTTCTGAGCATTACATACCCATGCAGGCGTGAACACCTCTGCTTTTTCACGAGTGCGTTTTTCCTGTTCCTCTTTGGTCTTTACAGCACGAGGGCGTACGAGATATTTATTTTTGCCCGTCACACTCTCAACCCTGATTTGGTCCGTAAAGCGGAAGCCCGTGTTCTCATAATTATCCGTTGCCCAATAGATATGCCGTCTGTTCTTGATACGCTTTCGCCTGTCATATTCTTCGAGTGCATGTTCACGCAGCAACATCTCGAATACATCACATCCGTATTCGTTGAGAATGTACTCTTCTAATATATCAATGTTTTGTTCGTTCATTCGAAAGGAAGACTATTTTGAGTCGGTGATGGGTGGTCAATACCTTCTCATTTGGATATATTGTTTTCTAGTTCTTTATTTTCCATTTCCAATTACGCTACATACGCAATTACCCATCTAACATATCTGTGCATTATTTCGACTCTATGTTCTTTAGATACTTTTTTCTAAAGAAATAGACTGCTCTGTTTTAGCATCGAATATGTAAAAAGATAATTCAATACAAAACCTTTTACTGTTTCGATTAACAAATCAGGTTTCGAGGCACCAATAAGAATCCAATCGTAAATTGTAACAGGTGCCATCCCCTTTTATTTTGTCAAGATTTACAACAGGGGGTATGAACCGTCAAATTTAATTCCATAACTTTTGATGATAATATTGCTTTGTTTAATATCGGGGTAGCTCATTAGTTATTTCTATTTGAGCGAATTTTCCAATCCGTGAGAATTTATGCCAATATGGATTATATATTTCGCAAAAGTTTATAAGAAAGAACTTTCCCGCAAAGGTACATTTTTTTTGGCAAATAGAGAAATGACGAAGGGAAAATAGTTGCAAAAAGCGCATTTTTTATTTTTTGCTATCCAATAACAAATTCAGTTTCTCTACAAAAAGAGACAATGGGTACAACAAAGAAAGTTTTCTCGCAAATCCTATCACAGAATTTGCTCAATTCAAGAATCATTCGTATCTTTGCAGTTGAAAGTTTTGGCGAAAGTTCTTTCGTGTTTTTTGGACATTGATGTTGGTGGGTTTGAATATCCATTTCGAGGATGGCAAGCCATAAGTTTTGACCAACTCGACCATCTTTCACCCAAAAATTGAACAACGAAAAAGTTTCATTTCTGAGAAACTTTCACTTATACTTATGTAAGGTGTTATGTAAGTACTTGGTTGAAAAAATGGCTTGATGTTTTGATTTGGCAAGGGTTCCATAAAAATCGAAAGGGATAGTTCTCTTTGACCATTTTTTGAGCAAAGAAATTAGACCAAAATCTGACCATTTTCTGACCAAAAATTAAACGCAAATTAGACCAATTTATTCATTAACCAGCCAAAACGGCTGACAGAAATTTAGTGTATGAAAAGGTTTGTAGATTAGTTTAATTATCTGATAATCTTGATATTGTGAGTGTGTAATTCGATAAAATTACCTCTTGGCAACCTACCGCCTTAAGCCAATCTGCGGTTCGAATCCGTAAACGCCCACAGTAAAATAAGGAATCGTGAGTTCGAATCTCGCTATCCCGACAAGAAAGAGATAATTCTTTCAAAATCAACAAATTGCTTCAATCACTAAACTGAGTTGAAGCAATTTAGTTTTTTAACGACGGGAAATTAGACCAAAAATTGACCAAAATCTGACCAAAAATTGACCACTGAAAAGTCAAGATTCGAACCAAAATCGACCTAAGTCAGGAAAATTTTAGACCACTTCCGTCCTTCAACGCTGTCAGTTTTTTAGGCGCAAAACGACCTAAAAAAATGTCGACCTAATAGTCAAATTGCAGTCTGCAAAAAGGTAGAACCTCTCTAATAGTCATTTTGCAGTCTGATTCCGTATATTTGACTATTAAGTCCAAAATGACTATTAGAGCACTTTTGTTCATCGTTTTTTGTCTCAAGCACATTGAATCGTTACATACCCCATTAAATCAGGGCTTCCGGATGATTTCAAACTGCAATTTGGCTATTGCGCCTAATATCGTTTCTCGATGCTCTTGACTTGGTCGAGGACACACACGGCCTTGTAGGTACTCTTTTTCTTTTTTATCTCAGGTTGCCAGATATAGAAAGGCGGGATGAAGGTTTGTTCATCCCGCCTTTCTTATACGATTACGGTAACCGACAGTTATCTTGTTTAATAGAAGTTTGACCGGTTGTCGGTGATGTCTGCTTTTTCTTCGATCAGGCTTATCAATTGATAAGGCAGGCTGTAGGAATAGCGTGCGTTGAGTTGTTGTATCTCGGAAGCGGCATCGAAATTGCCTTCGGATGTGTTTTTGCTTACACTGCGCAATACGAACACACCGTTGTTGCCTTTGACAGGAGCAGAAGTTTCTCCCTCTTGCAGGGCAAGAGCAGTTCCAATGGCTGCGGGTTCAACACCTGCATTCCCAAAACGATATGCGTTGAAGGTTACATTGTCGGCAGTGAGTACTTCGGAGTTCATTTTTCCGGCAGCCTCTTCGAGTGTGTTGATTCCTTGCAGTGAGGCTATGATTTGTTCGGCCTTCTTGTCGCGCAGTATTTCCCGACGGAGGTCAGCACTTACTTCGTCCAAAGTGCGGTATTCGCCGTCGTGTACTTCGGTCAGTACGGCAGCCACATATTTGTCTCCACAATCGAAGATGTCGCTAACGGCACCGTCTTTTGCACCGAATGCCCATCGTACGATAGTGCGAGATTGCTTCAAGTCGTCCACTTTGTCAGCGTTCTTGCCGAGGTTGAAAACAGGATGCAGGGTCATGCCTTTTTCCTGTGCAGCGGCAAGGAATTTCTCTTCGGTGTTATTGTTGATAACAAACTGTTTGGCATCGTTGTAGAGTGCAGCATAGGTTTTGCTGGAAGCGGTTACTTTTCTTTCGAGGACAGCCATTTTTACTTTGGGTGTTGCAGGGCTTTTCTCCATGATTTGAGCGACTTGTAGTCCAGTACCGTAGGGAAGACTGAATATGCTGTGATTAGCAAGGCTGAAGGCTTTGTCTGCCATTTCTTTCGGCATATCGGTTTCTTCAAGCCATCCTAATTCACTTGCGTCTCCGTAGGCTCCTTTTGCCCATTCTTGTTTGAGCGAGTCAAGTCGGTTAGCGTCAGCCAATACGGTATAGCGCAGTTTGACAGAGTCGGACAGGGTATATCCCGTTTCAACGAGTCTTGCGATAGAATAGGTGTCGTCAGCAAAACTGATTTCGGTTACATCGCCAGCCTTTGCACCTTTGGAGAAAGCAAAGTCTTTGTAGCGTGCAGGAACGGTGCTTTCGGAATAGTTCTTGCCATCGTAAACGATGTCGGAATTAGAGTTGACGATAGCGGCGAGTTCGCTTGTTTGTGCGTTGATGAATTCATCGTGCAAGCGGTTTATCCACTGCTCTACTTCTTCGTAGTCGTAGGACGAGGGGTTGATGTCGAATACGACATAGTTAATAGCACGGTTCGGCTCTTGTTTGTACTGTTCTTTCCGTTGGTTATAGAGTTTACGGATGTCGCCATTGCTTACTTTGATGGTAGAGTCGGGTATGCTGTAATAGGGTTGTTCGGCATACAGGACATTGGCTGTGGTGAGTCGGCTGTTGAAGGCATACTTGGCGTCTACGGTGTTGGCACCAACGAGTTCGCTGAGCAGGTTGATGTATTTCTCTTGTAGATAGTTGAGCCGTACAGCGTTTTCCCAATACTTCCAGTAGGAGCGTGCCTGGTCGATGCTTGCTGCTTGTTCTGCATCTTCGGGGTCGGTGTCAATACTATTCAAGAACTGAATAAGTCCCAAGCGGTTGAATTGTCCGCTCTGGTCGTAGAAGGCGCGTCGTTGTTGTATAATCTGGTGCGGGTGTTCGCCTATGCAGAGTTCAGATAGTTCGTCGGTAGTGACAGTCATTCCGATTTTTTCTGCTTGCGTTTCGAGAGTGTACTTTGCAAGCATAGTTTGCCATGTCTGATTGTTGATGTACGACTGCATTTCGTCGTTCATATCGTTTCTGCCGGTTTCAATCTTCATGACCTCTGTGAGTTGTTCTCTTGCTGCTTCGTACTCGGTGTAATGAATGTCGTTGCCTTCGATGCTTCCGATATTTTCTCTTGAGCGATTAGCGAAGGTGCTACCTGAACTGAAGAAGTCTCCTAAAATGAAGGCCAACATGGCGACTCCTACTACAATAAGCAAGAGCGCACCGTGCTTGCGGATTTTTTCTAATGTTGCCATTGCATTATGTTATTTATAATATTATTTTTTCGTGTGTATATGCCTTGTGTTTCAGAGGGTGTGGTTATGTCGTTCTGAAATTCAGCCTGCGAAATTAGTAAAAAAAATGTATTGAGCCAAATCTATATTAGAATTTTTACGGTTTCTATTCTGTTGTCTGCTATTTTCAAGCACTTCATTTGGTATCCCCCTGCCTGAATGGTTTCGTTTACTTTCGGAAATCCTCCTATTTCGTTGAGGATAAGTCCTGCCAAAGTGTCGTATTCTTCTTTTTCGGGCAGGTGCAAGTTGAATTTTCTGTTGAGTTCTTCTACCTCCCATCTTGCGGAGACGAGGAGTTCATGTTCGTTGAGTTGTTTTGCGAGGTAGTCCTGATTGTCGTGTTCGTCTTCTATTTCTCCGACGATTTCTTCCATCAGGTCTTCGAGTGTGACGATGCCTGCTGTACCTCCGAATTCATCGATAACGACGGCAATTGATCGTTTTTGTTGCATGAAGGTACTCATTAGTTTTTGTGCCGCCATGTTTTCGGGAACGAAAGGCATTCGTTTAATATGTTCACGCCACGAGTCTTGGTGTTCGAACATTTCAAGACAGTGGATGTATCCGATGATGTTGTCGATATCTCCCTTGTAGATAGGTATTTTGGAGAATCCTGATTCCTGGAAGGTTTCTTTGAGTGTTTGGGTATCGACCTCGTAGGGTAGTGCAACGACCTCTGTTCGTGGTATATAGCAATCTCGAATCTTGACAGATGAGAAGTCGAGGGCATTTTGGAGGATATGAATTTCGTTCTCGGATGGTGCGTCGTTGTTGTTGGCTGAAGCGGAGATGGATTCTTGCACCAAGTAGTTTAGATCGGCGCGCGAAAAGGTGAGGTCGTTGTTTTTAAGTGTTACCTTTTCTCCTGTGATGCGGAGTAGTAGTTTGGAGAGCAGTGTGCAGAACCATGCAATAGGGTAGAGGATAATGTAGATTATGAACAGTACAGGGCTCATGGTAGCAAGCCATGCGTTTGGATTATTGCGCATGATGGTTTTGGGCAAGTACTCTCCGAAGAACAAGACAACGAGAGTGGCTATGAGTGATATGGTCAGGGATATGATTGCTCCGCTTCTCATGAAGGCGAAGACGGGTGTGAGCAATGTATTCATCTGTATGGAGAAAACGACAAGTACAATGTTGTTTCCGACCAACATAGTTGTGATGTATTGCTGTGTGTGCTTATAGAAGTAACTGACGATTCGTCCTATGAGTCCGTTCTGTTCTTTCTCTATTTCGAATTTGAGTTTGTTGGCAGTGACGAATGCTATTTCCATACCGGAGAAGAAAGCGGATAGGATGAGCGCAATGATGATGGTGATAATAACACTGATGTGCATAGGGCGCAGGAAGGATGGTTTTCGTTGTGTTGTTTGATTCGTTGTGTTGTTTTATTCGGGGAGCAAAGGTACGGATAATATTTGGAGTTCGCAAGTGCAGGGAAAAGGGATGGTAGGGGTTGGGGTTGTTATTGATTCGTTTTTGATTCGTTTTTGGTATGGAGTTGGTTCGATAATCACATAAGAATCACATAAGAATCACATAAGAATCACATAAGAATCTCATAAGAATGACATAGGATTGTCATATAGAGATAAAGGAGAGATTAAAGAGAGTGTAGTCGGATGATAGTTAGGTTATAAGTTAATAGTCGGGAGATGAAAGTTAAAAGCAGTTGAGGGATTAGGGGTGAGGGAAGTTGTTTAGTTGATAAGTTTAGGAGTTTATGTGTTTAGGAGAAGTTGAATGGGTTGAAAGGGTTGGTTGGGTTTAACGGGAACATATTGTTTTTTCTGCGGCGATGAGTTGAGAGCCATAGCACGATGTTCTTCATTTCTTTTGCATGAACAAAAGAAACGAAGCAAAGAAAATTCATCGGCTGTGTGTCGGGCGTTGCCAAAAATAGTACTCACTCGTCCTGCGGCTACGGCACAACTCGCGTTGCTCAGACAGTACCTCCGC
>CAVEFV010000033.1:0-24186 GCA_963615025.1 Firmicutes bacterium CAG:95
GGAAAACGAAACTTAATGCGCGAGGAGTGCCGAATAGATGGCTTGCAGCGTGCGTGCCACTTGCGGATTGGTAAGCCCCTGCGACAACAGACGCTCCCGTGCTTCGGTACGGAACTCCGAGGCAGCACTTTGCTGCTGCGAATATATGGGGGGGGGTAAAATTAAGCACCATTCGTAGCAACATAGCGAGTTCGTGCGGGTCGCGACTGTTCGCCACGGCACAACCGGTAATGCGCTCTATGCGTTCCCGCACATCGCCCACATCGACAGACACTATCGGGCACCCACACGCCATCGCTTCTTTTATCACTTGCGGACTTCCCTCCTGCCGGCTTGTCAGCAGCAAACAATCAGCCGCACACATCAACCGATTAACCGTAGAGCGAGAGAAACCACGGAGTTCAATTAGACTCCCCCTCTCCCCCTCAAAGAGGGGGGATTCAGAGCATGCACATGCCCCATCTCTGAGGGGGAAGGAGGAGTCAGAGTTGCGTTTTGGAAGACATGCTATTACTTCCTCTGCTAATGCAGCGTCTTTGACCGAGTTATCAAAAGCGCCGGCAAAGAGAATAAGACGACCGTTCTGTATCTCGCTGAATGAGTATACCTTACGCTCTTTACCGTCAGAAACAGTACACTGCAAGCCCATCTCTGCCAAACGCCTGCGTGCCTCCGCCCGAGAGAGCAGTTGCTCCTCCGAAAGCGTTACCCCGCACGGTAGCAGTGAGTAGTTATCGCCTCTATACGCCCAAAGAGCAAACCATTTCCCTTCGGCACGCGCCGTGCGTATGTTTGCCCTCGATACAAAGATATTCCATGCTGAGAGCCGCATTGCCCACCGCGACAGCCGCAGTACACGAGGCGTGTTTATATCGCTCCCGTGGTAAGTGGTGATAACTTTAGTTGAGCGTTGAGAGTTGAGCGTTGAGTGCAGTTGAGAGTTGAGAGAAGTTGAGTGTTGAGCGTTGAGAGTTGAGTGCAGTTGAGCGTTGAGAGTTGAGTGTTGAGTGCAGTTTAGAGAAGTTGAGCGTTGAGCGTTGAGCGTTGAGTGCAGTTTAGAGTGGAGAGTGGATAGTTTAGCGTGTATCGTAGCCAGATTGGCAAGCAGACCGCAGAGCCCGTAGTGTGCATGGACGATATCCGGGCGCTCCGTGCATATAGTTTGCCGCAGGCGAGGTATCTCCCGCAGGTAACCACGCACCCCTTTCCCCCGCACGGCATACCGCACGACCTCGTGCGAGAGGTCTTGCAACGCCTGCATTTGCTCCTCCACAAACGGAGCGAAATGCCCACCTTTGTCCGCTGCCACTATCAGGATTTTCATTGTTTGGATAGCGTCTTAGGCTGCTTAACCGCTTTTGATTTCAACTGTTTCTGTTCTGCTTCCAATGCGTCTAAGAAATGCATTTCCACGGGTGATAATTGTTGCTGGATACGCGTATGGAACTTATCATACTCCGTATCTGCTTTAACTTTGGCAACTTCAGCAGACACCTTACCCGCATGTGTTAAGAGTTGCTTACCTGATAAAGTAAGAAAGTCATCCAATTTCTTTATCCAATCGCTCATATACATCGGTGTATGGTTTTGCGCCTGCAATTCTGCGAAGTCCAGATAAAGACTTACTATACGATTAAGCGTATCCAATTCCTCTTCCGTCAAATAATTCTTTGCTATCTCGGCATCAGTGCGAGTTGGTAGCAAACCTCGCCAAGAAGTAAGCCCCATAAAATCTTTCTCGGCATCTGCCCGCGAATATATCAATTCAGCAGCCGTATGTCCATGAGCAGAGAAATGCATCTTGTTCTGCACTGTTTGGAAGAAACGCTGCGTCATCTCGGAACGAGGGTCGTAATCTATACTGAGTGCATATATCTCTAATATCTTGCGATAGAATACTTTTTCCGATGAACGGATATCGCGAATACGCGACAAGAGTTCATCAAAATAATTTCCACCTCCTGCGTTCTTCAACAAGTCATCGTTCAAGGCAAAACCCTTGATGAGATACTCCCGTAATACCGATGTTGCCCATTGGCGGAACTGAACACCTCTAATAGAATTAACCCGATACCCTACCGAGATTATCATATCGAGACTGTAGAAAGTCTGTTTGCGTTCTACTTGTCTGCCACCCTCGTTTTGAACTGTTGCAAAAAATGCAACAGTTGCGTTTCGTTGCAATTCTGCTGTATCAAGGATATTCTTAATATGCCGAGATATGGTAGATTTGTTGCGCTGAAACAATTCTGCCATTTGTTCAAGTGTAAGCCATACCGTCTCATTCTGCAAACGCACCTCTATACGGCTTGTGCCTGTTGCAGTTTGATAGAGTAATATCTGTCCCTTATCGTTCATTCGATAAAACTATCTATTTATTATTTTCCTTACTTGCGCAGGCGTATGACTTTGGCGGGATTTCCGGCTACTATGGCATAATCGGGTACATCATGTGTAACCACTGCGCCTGCACCGATTATGCTATGTGCGCCTATGCGTTTGCACCCCGGCAAGATTATTGCGCGTGTGCCAATCCATACATCTCCGCATATTTCAAGGGGCGTTCGTCTTTCTTCTTCGGTTTCCGGTACAAAGCCTATGGGTACATCGGGATCTGCAAATGAATGTGTCCCTCCAAGAAACAATACATCTTCGCCCATCAACAGTCTATCGTATATCTTAAGAGGTCGGTTGTGGGTGCAGAAATTTTTCCCTATTCCGACATTGTTGCCGACACGGATATTCTTGCCATTGCCAAAGTAGGCTCCCTGTTCAACATTTACTTGTTTACCGCACTCGGCAAAGAGATGTTTGGCACAACGGTAGCGCAAATGATATGCTATACGCCCTAATACAGGCATTGTCGATTTAGGCAGGTGGCGGGCAAAAGCGTAGTACAATATAAGCCAGAATATTCTCATCTCTCTGCACGCATAGGGTTGTGTAGGAAATCCTCGTAGGTAAGGCGAATACCCTCTTCCAATTCTGTGCTGTATGTCCAACCGAGAGCAGTTGCTTTCGATACATCCAATAACTTGCGGGGAGTACCGTTCGGGCGAGTTGTATCCCACTTGATACGCCCTTTGTAGCCTACTACTTTTGCCACCAAATCTGTAAGCGACTTGATAGTCAGTTCTTTTCCTGTACCGGCATTGACGGTTTCATTGCCGGAGTAGTTATTCATCAAGAAGACACATAAGTTCGCCAAATCATCCACATAGAGGAATTCCCGCAACGGAGAACCATCGCCCCAGCAGGTAACACAGTCCGTCCCACTCTCTTTCGCCTCGTGAAATCGGCGTATCAGTGCTGGTAGTACATGTGAATGTTCGGGGTGGTAATTATCGTTGGGTCCATACAGATTAGTCGGCATTACTGATATATAGTCCGTAGCATACTGCCGATTAAGAAACTCGCAGTATTTAAGACCAGAAATCTTTGCCAGCGCATAGGCTTCATTTGTTTTCTCGAGAGCACCAGTCAACAGGCAATCCTCTTTCATCGGTTGAGGTGCCAAGCGTGGATAGATACAACTCGAACCAAGAAACTCCAATTTTTTGCAGTTGTTCTGCCATGCAGCGTGTATGACATTCATTTCGAGTATCATATTGTCGTATAGGAAATCAGCCAACGCCGTTTGATTCGCCACTATGCCACCCACCTTTGCGGCAGCAAGAAAGACATATTCCGGTTTCTCCTGCCGAAAGAATTGCTCTACAGCCTCTTGCCGACAGAGATCTAATTCCTTATGGGTACGGGTGATGATGTTCGTATATCCCTGCTTTTGCAGTTCGCGCACGATAGCACTACCTACCATACCACGATGTCCTGCGACATAGATTTTGCTGTTCTTTTCCATACTGCTTTTTGTTTTAGACTCAAGATATTAGATATACAAGACCTTTGAAAGGATGATACAATTGATTTTGTCGGATGCGTAGAGGTGAGGATTAGGAAAGAAAATTTAATAATTAACCGTTAATAACTAATCGGAAAAGATAGGTGTTTTCATAGTAGTCGGGAAGTGGTTTTTATGCTCTTTCTATACTTATCCTATATTCATCCTATATTTGTCCTATATTCGTCCTATATAAATCCTTTGTAATCCATAGTATTTATCGGGCTTGACAAAAGGGAATTATAATAAACCCGATACGGAACACCGACAATTATCAACTGAAAACGGATTGGCAGTATAAATTTTGCATATACTATTGTTAATAGATTATATACAAAATTTATTCTGCTGTGTCGTCTTGTTGTCTGCCAATCGTTATTTTGCCAATCTCTGTCGGATAGCCTCACCCTCCTTTTCATAACCGGGCTTGTTGAGTAAGGCAAACATATTCTTCTTGTAAGCCTCTACACCGGGCTGGTTGAACGGATTGACATCCAACAGATAGCCTGATATACCGCATGCCTTCTCGAAGAAATAGATCAATTCACCCAGATAATACTCGTTAAGACGGGGCATTTCAACATGAATATTGGGGACACCACCATCTACATGGGCTAACATCGTTCCCAATTCGGCCATTTTGTTCACTTCATCGACCCGTTTGCCTGTCAGGAAGTTGAGTCCATCCAAGTTCTCTTCATCGTACGGGAAATCTACACGGTAGTTCTGTTCAGCCACCGAGATGACCGTTTCGAACAAATGACGCTCACCATCCTGTATATATTGCCCCATGCTGTGGAGGTCGGTTGTAAAATCAGCGGCAGCAGGAAATATGCCCTTATGCTCTTTGCCCTCTGACTCACCGTACAACTGTTTCCACCATTCGGCGATATAATGGAGTTTGGGATGGAAGTTGACTAACATCTCAATCTTTTTTCCATCTTGATACAAGATATTACGGACGGCAGCGTATTGAGCGGCAATGTTCTCCTCAAAAGGAACATTCTCATCGCACATCTTCTCCATACGGCGCGCGCCTTCTACCAACTGCCTGACATCGAAGCCGGCACAAGCAATAGGCAACAAACCGACAGGCGAGAGTACAGAGAAACGACCACCGATATTGTCCTCAATCACAAATGTCTTGTATCCCTCTTTGTTCGCCAAAGTACGCAATGCGCCTTTTGCTTTATCGGTGATACAAACAATTTGTTCGCGTGCAGCCTCTTTGCCGACAGCCTCTTCCAATTGAGTTTTCAGTAAGCGGAATGCCAAAGCGGGTTCAGTTGTTGTGCCGGACTTACTGATGCAGATTATACCGAAACGCTTATTGCGAAGCATCTGTTGTAGTTCGTAAAGGTAGTCTTCGCTTATATTCTGTCCGGCATATACGATTTTGGGGGCATCGTTGCCAATCCAAGCAAAGGTATTGCTGAGTGCATCTATCACGGCCTTTGCACCAAGATAGGAACCTCCGATACCGATGGTAACAATTACATCGCATTTGGCACGCAGCAAGTTTGCAGTCTCTTGAATGTCTTGCAGGTGTTCGGTAGTGATTTCGGAGGGCAGATGAAGCCATCCTAAAAAGTCATTACCCTTTCCATTACCGAGATGCAATGTTTCCTGAGCGTGCATCGAACGCTCTTTGTAAGCAGCAACGGCTTGGGCTGTAACTGCTTTTGAATAATTCAGTTGAATATCCATAGTTATATATGTTGTTAATAGTCTATCTCAACTTATCAGTCAGGTCGCGGACAATCAACATGGGAGATTTGTGTCCGTACAGGATGTCGTAAACGGCATCTACAATGGGCAGGGACACATGATAACGGTCGTTAAGGTCGTGGATACATTTCGTTCCATAGTACCCTTCTGCCACCATCTCCATCTCTACCTGTGCAGCCTTTACACTATAGCCCATTGCAATCATTGCCCCGAATTGACGATTCCGAGAGAAACGAGAGTAACTCGTAACCAATAGGTCGCCCAAATAGGCAGAGTCGCTTATATCACGGTGCATGGGACTCATTGCCAAAATAAAACGAGCGATTTCTTGAGTTGCGTTGGATAGCAAGACTGCCTGGAAGTTATCGCCATACTTCAGTCCATGACAGATACCGGCGGCTATGGAGTAGATATTCTTCATGACTGAGGAATACTCCAATCCTAATACATCTTCGGAAACGGAAGTATGGACGAACGGAGTTACAAACAACTGCGCTATATCGCGGGCGCGTTCACGATTGGTACAGCCAAATGTAAGGTAACTCAACCGTTCCAAGGCGACTTCTTCAGCATGGCACGGACCTGCGATGATACCTATTTGCTCGCAGGGTACACGGAACTGCTGATGCAGATAATCACTCAATACCATATTGCCATCGGATATCATGCCTTTTACGGCAGAGATGACTATCTTACTACGCAGACTGCGGCGTAACTTGTTCAGGCTTTGTTTGACATAGGGAGAAGGTATGGCGATGATTAGCACATCGGACAAGGCTACAACCTCGTTGATATCACTTGTGAAGTGAATACGTGTGGTATCGAAACTTACAGTCGATAAATAAGACGGGTTCTTGCTAAATTGCAGGAACTCTTCTATTTTCTCCGGCCGACGCATATACCATACTATTTCCGGCACATTGGTTAATACTATCTTAGCCAGTGCAGTAGCCCAACTACCACTACCCAAGATTGCTATACGCTGTTGCAATATAGGTACCGTACTCTCTCTTTTCATAATCGCAACTCTTAATCTTTCTTTTCGTCCTCTTGTGACTTATTGGTGCGAGTCTCGTTCTTCATTTGAGGAAAGAGCAAGACTTCTTGTATAGCGGTTTTTCCTGTCATTAACATTACTAAACGGTCGATGCCGATACCTATGCCAGATGTTGGAGGCATACCGAACTGAAGAGCGCGTAGGAAATCTTGGTCGATAATCATAGCCTCTTCGTCGCCTTTATCTGCTAATCGCATTTGTTCCTTGAAGCGTTCTTCCTGGTCGATAGGATCATTCAGTTCCGAATATGCATTAGCCAACTCTTTACCGT
This sequence comes from Firmicutes bacterium CAG:95, assembly GCA_963615025.1. Lineage (GTDB taxonomy): Bacteria > Bacteroidota > Bacteroidia > Bacteroidales > Paludibacteraceae > Colicola. Next base: position 6,955 of record CAVEFV010000033.1, read on the forward strand.
TGACCATTAGTTCGAAACGCTCAGTAAGACCGTTTTTCGAACGATGTTTCTTCGTCAGAGGGGACATCTCGATAGGATAATCGATGATGAATGTAGGTTGCAAGAAACTTCCTTCGCAGAACTCACCAAATAGTTCGTCTATCATCTTACCTTTCCCCCATGTGTTGTCTATCTCCAAATGCAATGTCGCACATATCTTGCGTATTTCTTCTTCAGACTTATCTGTTAGGTCGTAGCCTGTTTTTTCCTTGATGGCATCCAATATGGGTAACCGACGATAGGGTGCCTTAAAACTAATTATATTACCATCGATGACACTTTCAGGTTTGCCGTTTACGGCTATACATATCTTCTCAAGTAATTGCTCGGTGAAAGACATCATCCAATTGTAGTCCTTGTATTGGACATATAACTCCATGCAAGTAAATTCGGGATTGTGTGTACGGTCCATCCCTTCGTTGCGGAAGTTCTTACCAATCTCGTAAACACCTTCGAATCCGCCTACAATCAGGCGTTTGAGATACAATTCGGTGGCAATACGCATATACATATCAATATTTAATGCATTGAAATGAGTAATGAAGGGACGAGCAGATGCGCCACCTGCTATATTCTGCAATGTTGGTGTTTCCACTTCTGTATAGCCTGCCTCATCTAAAAAGGAGCGAAGTGTACGCAAGACTGTTGCACGCTTCAAGAATGTATCTTTGACTCCGTCATTTACAACCAAGTCTACATAACGCTGTCGGTAGCGTAATTCTGGGTTATCAAACTTGTCGTAGGCTACTCCATCCCTATACTTGACAATAGGCAGGGGACGAAGTGATTTCGACAATACTGTCAGTTCCTTTGCATGAATGGATATTTCACCTGTTTGCGTGCGGAATACAAAGCCCTTGATACCTATGAAGTCGCCTATATCCAACAATTTCTTGAATACGATGTTATACATATCTGGTTGGGCTTCTGTTGAGATGTCGTCACGCGATACATATATTTGAATACGCCCTTTTGAATCTTGTAATTCAATGAAAGAAGCCTTGCCCATTACACGACGGGACATCATTCGACCTGCTACAGATACTTCTCTGCCTACTGATTCCTCAGTGAAAGACGATTTGATATCGCTTGAATAGTCGGTTACCACATATTCTGCGGCAGGGTAAGGGTCGATCCCCATATCACGCAGTGTCTGCAAACTCTGCCTTCTGACAATCTCTTGTTCTGATAATTCCATAGATAATTCTTTTCTTTATATTCTCACAAAGATATTACTCTTCGGACAAAGGTGCTACCTAATGACCAAAGTTTTTACTTTGCAAAAGTAGTATATTTTTTTGGAATAAACAACAAGGCGTATATTAAAGAATTGCGCATTGGGTGTCAGGTGTTTATGACAGTTGTTTGGTGGATAATGGAAAGAGGAGAGTTGGAGGATGTTGGGTATTGAGAGTTAAGTGTTGAGTGCGGTTGAGGAGTTTGGAAGTGGGCAAGTTCACAGGGAAAACGATAGAATATGGTTGTTCGATGCAATGGACGACAACCCTATTTCGTCACAGTTTTGTATATACATAGTCACTCCTTTGTATATAGAATGTATATTCATCCTATATTCGTCTTATATTCGTCCTATATTCATCCTATATAAAAAGTAGGGAAAAGGTCGAATAATTCTATCTATTTCCGATGTGCCGGCTTAATTCCTGAATTGCCGTTATCAGCGTACGGTTAGTTGCCCGATCGGTAATCTGTTCGCGCAGCCGTCCTAATTGCATACGCCACGAAATGGTCTGGTCAGGCGTAGCCAATGCAAACCACACCGTACCTACTGGTTTTTCCGCCGTACCTCCATCGGGACCGGCAATACCGGAAGTGGCAATTGCATAGTCGGTCTGCAGTAGTTGTTTGCACCCTATTGCCATTGCCCGAACAACGGGTTCACTGACGGCACCGTATTGCTTCAGATCGTCTGCACTAACACCTAACACATTCTGTTTGACTTCGTTAGAATAGGCTATTACGCTACCCTTGTAGAACTTCGAACTGCCAGGCTGCTTGTTCAGTCGCATGGCAATCTTCCCACCCGTACAACTCTCTGCAGAGGAGATAGTGAGTCGTTTCTTGGTCAGCAACTCGCCCAACAACACCTCCAACGGCTTATCTTCGGTGGCGATAAGATAGTCGTGAATGAGAGGTAGCAGTGCTGCAATCTGTTGCTGCATCCCGTCTTCCAGCAATTGTTTGTTTTCGGTGGCAGAAGCAGGCGTTATGCCCGTCAGCCGCAGACGAATAATACCATCTTTGGGCAGATATGCCAAGTGCATATAGTGAGGCAATGCGTCCTCCCAGTCGGCGATACGGAGTGCCAATGCCGATTCAGCGATGCCACAAACAAGCAGAGTATGATGAATAATGTTATGCTGCTGCATGTCCAATGATTGCAGTCGCGGAAGGATATGATGTTCCATCACATATTGCATCTCGTATGGTACACCGGGCATGCTGATGACTATCTTCGGGTTATCGGATGTACCTGCATTGAACCACAAGACGGGAGCAGAGCCTACATCGTTGGGAATGACGGTGCAAGATTGCGGTACCAACCATTGTGTGGCAGTGAGTGCGTTCAGAATCGCAGGGCGGTCTTTGTAGAGTGCTTCGATATGGCGATGTACATTTTCATCTTCCACCAAAGAGGTATGGAAGAAGGTGCATAGCGTTTGCTTGGTGATGTCATCTTTTGTGGGTCCTAATCCGCCCGTGACAAGAACGATTTCCGAACGATTCAGGGCATCGTTCAGAGCGTTGATAATCTGTTGTTGCTCATCGTGAATACAGGTCGATTGCAGTACCTCGATACCTAATTCATTGAGTCGGCTCTCCATCCACGAAGAGTTAGTGTCAATCACTTGTCCGATAAGCAGTTCGTCGCCTATTGCGATTATTTCGGCTTTCATCTCTCAATTAAGGATTTTGTTTATGCCATTCATCCGCCACCAAGCACAACTCGTTGTACCAATCTTCACCAAAGCGTTCGATGAGCGGTTCGCGAAGGAATTGATATATCGGCAGATGTTTTTTCTTTCCTAATTGTCTTGCGCAGTGACAGATGTCCCAACGATGATACTCCACGCCCGTGAAGGAGGGATAGTGTGTGAGGCGTATAGGATAAAGCGCACAGGAAATGGGTTTGCGTATCGGAGATTTGCCTTCGTTAAAGGCTTTCTCTATCAAGCAGTAGCACCACCCTTCTTGATTGGTACGGGAGAATATGCAATCCTTTCCATTGACTATGCCTAAGACACGCTCACCCGACGGGTCGTTGTAGGCTACACCTTGTTGCTGCACTACATTGCGTGCTTCTTTGCGCATATCAGGCATAAGAACGGGCAACAAGTCTTGTATCTGCTTCTCTTCGTGTTCGCTAACAGGCGCACCTGCATCTCCTTCTATGCAGCATTGTCCGTGACAGACAGCCAAGTCGCAACAGAACATCTTCTCTATAACCTCCAGGCTGACGATGGTATCTTGAATGTGAAACATCATAATCAACAGCCATTTAGAAGATGTTCAATAAATATCTTCAAGCCAATCGCCACGAGAATGATACCGCCTATCAGGGTCATGTTCCAACGAAAGCGTTTGCCGCAAAGCATACCGACACAGTATCCGCCCAGAGAGAACAGGAAACTGGTAGCGGCAATAATGCCTACTGCAGTAGCAATGATTTCGGGTGTAGGGACGAATATAATGCCAGTAGCCAGCGCATCGATACTGGTTGCTATTGCCAAAAGAATAAGATGCGAGAAAGCAAACGGGTTGGTGGTATGTTTGTGGGCAGTGCTATCTGCGTTGTCTTTATCTTTTTGCAGGCTTTCCACAATCATCTTGCCACCGATAACGGACAGCAGGACTAAGGCTATCCAATGGTCGTAGCGACTAATCCAATCGGTAAATCCGATACCTAACAAGAAACCCACGAAAGGCATACCCCCTTGAAAGAAACCAAAGAGAAAAGCCATCAGAAGGACTTTGTTGTGCCATTTACCTTGCTGTATTCCTGTGGTGATAGATACCGCCAAGCAGTCCATCGCTAAACCGATAGCAATGAGTACAATGGAAAGAATATCCATAACGATACGATGAGATTAGTGTTTTGTTCTATAGCGAGCAGTGGTTTTGCCCTTGGCAATGTTCGCCAGTTTGGTTCTACAGAACTGCCTGCGAATAGGCGAGATACGGTCGGTAAATATATGGGCTTGCAGGTGGTCGTATTCGTGCTGTGCAATACGAGCAGCGAAGCCGGTCAGTACATCTTCATGTTCTACAAAGTCCTCGTCTTGATAGCGTATCTTGATGGTACGGGGACGAACAACATTCTCCGATATACCCGGCAACGACAAGCACCCTTCGGTGTACATCACCGTATCTTCGCTTTCTTCTACGATAGTCGGATTGATAAACGCCTTCTTGAAACCCTTGCATTCCGGGAAGTCCTCTGCAAAAGCATCGCCATCCACTATAAAGAGGCGAATCGATAGTCCTATCTGCGGAGCCGCCAAGCCACAACCATCGGCTTGGGTTAAAGTCTCGAACATATCGCTTATCAACTCTTTCAAAGAAGGATAAGTTGAGTCTATTTCGTCGGTCTCACGACGAAGGACAGGCTGACCATATAGGTAAATGGGTAATATCATAATCGCATTTTTTACGAACGGCAAAGATACTCTTTTTTTTCGGGACTACAAAGACTGCATATAAGACTCCAATATATAACTTGCCGCAATCTTATCCACCACCGATTTATCTTGCCTCTGTCCTCGTTTCATACCCCCGTCAATCATTGCCCTATGCGCCAAGACGGAGGTAAAACGCTCATCAAACAGATGCACTTCTTTTTGAGGAAAACGGGTGGCAAACTGTTTCAAAAACGAATGTATATCTGTCATTGTTTCCGAGTCCTCGTTATTGAGTCGCTTCGGCTGACCTACCACCACAACATCCACCTCTTCTTGTCGGAAATAGTTCTCCAACCAATTCAGCAACTCGAAAGTAGCGACAGTCGTCAAGGGTTGCGCCAATATACGCAACGGGTCACTAACGGCTATCCCTGTGCGTTTACGCCCGTAGTCTATTGCCAGTATGCGACCCATATCCTTTTATCAATCAACAATGAGCAACCTCTTAAACTTATCGTGCCGCCATTCGTCTTGCATCAAGAGGTTCACCTTAAACTGTCCGTCGCGCATTCCTGCGGATAAGCACAAACGCTTGAACTGCTGATAAGAAGAGTTGATTAGACGACCGGTGATAGGGTCTTTCAAACGGAATGAATCCCGTTTCGACTTATACTCCACATTCTCTTCCTTCAGTATCTCATCCACATTCTGCGTAAAGACTTCTGCCTGCGCTTGTGTGACGGAAGAATTGGCAAACTCGTAATAGAAACAATAGGTGGACTCTTCCACATCGGCAAAACCAACAAAGAAACGCGTCTTTAGTCCCGTCAATTTCTCTGTCCTGCGAATAGCCTTGATGAACTGTTGTTCTGCCAACTTCTCACCGGTCATCGACACGATACCATTTATCTTCTGTACCATGTGAACCGTAGGAGTATTCAAATAGCGAGGACCTACTTCTATCAAATCATTCATATTGTAACGATACAAACCGCCGAAAGTAGTAACATAGGAACAATAACGCCTACCCTCTTCCAACTCGTGCAATTGATAGAAACGGGGATTCGATTTGTCCAAGTCTTCTTCTGCCACAAACTCATAGAAGTGAAAATGTGGGAATAGTACAGAGTCCAATCCATCGTCCATACATAGACCGAAACGGCATTCCGATGCAAAGTAACCCAACTCTTGGTGATATATATCCTCCGGGAAATAGTCTTTTATCTTGTCCACATAGATTTGCGTATTACCGCACTTCCATGTACTCAGCAATTGTATATCAGGCCAATAGTGTTTCGGTAACACCACCTCATGCTGTTGCTTCAGATAACGCAACTCTTTCGCACGCTCAGGATTGGGATGAAGACGGCTCAACAATGTCTTACGAATATCTTCAGGAATATCTATCTTATCGGAAATAGTACCTTGCTCTATGTCTGTGATAAAATCGTCAAGGTGTTCATTTACCGTATTCTGTAGTTCCAATATAGTCGAAGGATTAGGAGTAAGGAACAGCGTCACATTGCGTTCAATACCCACACGCATCAACGCATAATTGCGTGCTGTGTAGTCGGATATATGGAATATCTCAGGATAAGAAACATACATCTTGCGGATGAAAGAAGGAGCATCTCGTTGTGTTACTCCCGACACTGAACCGAACACCGTCCCGTCTGGGGCGTACCCTTCCACATCTTTCCCCACAACAAACATCACGGCACCTGCGAAAGTGTTAGGACGACGGATAACGAAATTTGTTATCCAACATCTTGTCATCTTGCCATATACACTCTTCAAATATCTCTTTGTAATGGGTATCCATTTTGGCTCTGTCGTTGTACCCGATGTCGTAGCATACATAACAGGCTTACCTGGCACTATCACATTCTGTTCGCCTGTCTTCTGACGCTCAATGTAAGGGCGGAGATTGTCGTAATTATTCGGCGTAACATACTTGTGAAAACGCCGTAATAACTCCTCGTAAGTAAGGGCTTGCAGGATTTCTTTGAAATGATGTTCTTTGCCGTATTCCGTGTGTTTGGCGTAGCGCAAGATGCTGCGCAATGTCAATTCACTTGCCGTCTTCGGAGTAATATTTGCCAAGCGTACTGCCCGTATCTGTCCCTTCCCTACTAATCGAATTAACAGATTTATCAATCTTGGGTTTCTTTCAAATTTCATACTGTTTATATTCTTGCTGCCGTCTTTCTGCAACAAAACAACTACCATCCGCCACTACATAAAGACAAGCATATTACTTCCCATAAAATCAAATTCATATTGTCTATGTACGAAAGACACTGCAAAGGTAATGCTTTTTCCTGAAACAGGCAAATTCTTGTCGGCACATTTACCATAAACCCTCTACACTCAACCCGTAAACTACCGACTATCAATGCTCAACTGCACTGAACACTAAACTTTCAACTATCAACTGCACTCAACTCTCAACACAATACACTCAATTTCTATCAACTCTTAACTCATTACTCTCAATTTACTCAGTAACCAAACGCTACATACTCTCTAACTACTTTCTTTGGGTGGTTCTTGGGTGATTATTGGGTGATTCTTGGGTGATTCTTGGGTGATTATCGAATCTAAACCGTACAAAAAGCAATCGAATACCGACCCGAACACATACCATAACCTTCCCCAAAACACATCTCCCCTATCCCACCGACAACACTTCTCCGTCCTATCGCAACAACACATAGCCGACACCTTCCTCCGACCATGTTTCTACAACCCATCCGAAACCAAAAGTAGAATATTTCACATAATTTTTACTCTTTTATTACATAGTATTTGCGTACTATGTTTTTTATTGTATCTTTGCAAACAAAATCAACTCTTACCACATACATTCGCTTAATGGAAAGGCACAAACAACTTATAACTGCGCTGCGTCGAAACTTCGGCTTCGATACCTTCAAGGGTAATCAAGAGGCCATTATAGAAAACTTAATGGACGGAAACGACACTTTCGTTCTTATGCCCACCGGTGGTGGAAAAAGCCTCTGCTATCAGTTACCCTCACTACTTATGGAAGGCACTGCTATCGTCATCTCACCACTTATAGCCCTGATGAAAAACCAAGTCGATGCAATGCGCAACTTTAGCGAAGAGAACGGCGTTGCACATTTCATCAACTCGTCATTGTCAAAGGCGGAAATCATAGCCGTGAAAGAAGATATCCTGCAAGGAAAAACCAAACTGCTGTATGTCGCACCCGAATCGCTCAACAAAGATGAAAATGTCGATTTCCTGCAACAAGTAAAAATCTCCTTTTACGCCGTCGATGAAGCACACTGTATCAGTGAATGGGGACACGACTTTCGACCCGAATACCGCCGTATCTCCCCTATTGTACAACGAATAGGAAAAGCACCTATCATCGCTCTTACTGCCACAGCAACTCCAAAGGTGCAACACGACATACAGAAGAATCTTGGTATGCTGAAAGCAAAAGTATTCAAGTCTTCATTTAATCGCCCCAATCTATACTACGAAATAAGAACAAAGACCGACGATGTTGACAAAGACCTTATTCGCTATATCCGTCAAATGGAAGGCAAATCAGGCATAATCTACTGCCTTAGCAGAAAGACGGTTGAAGAATTAGCACAAACATTGCAAGTCAATGACATCAAAGCACTACCATACCACGCAGGTATGGACTCCGCCCAACGAACAGAGAACCAAGATGCTTTCTTAATGGAAAAAGTACAGGTCATCGTAGCAACCATTGCTTTTGGTATGGGCATTGATAAACCGGATGTACGCTTTGTAGTACACTACGACATCCCTAAATCGCTCGAAGGATATTACCAGGAAACAGGACGGGCTGGCAGAGATGGTGGCGAAGGACAATGTATCTGCTACTACTCTGTTAAGGACATCGATAGACTCCGCAAGTTTATGCAAGGCAAGCCCATTGCAGAACAAGAGATAGGTAATCAGTTGCTCTTCGAAACACAGAGTTATGCAGAATCAACGCTATGCCGTCGAAAACTCCTCCTACACTACTTCGGCGAAGAATATCCTGAAGATAATTGCGGCAACTGCGATAATTGCAAGCACACATACAAATGGATAGATGCTACAGAGTTATGCCAACTCATTATCGAAACAATACTGCAACTGAACGAAAAGTTCAAGGCAGAACATATTATCGACATACTTAAAGGTAACGAAACCTCTGCTGTACTCTCCTATAAACATAACGAATTGGAAAATTTCAGCAGTGCTAATGATGAGGACGACGCAACACTTCTCGCTATAATTCGTCAGGCAATGCTTCAAGGCTACATCAAAAAGGATATCGAGTCTTATGGAGACCTGAAGGTAACGGCAGAGGGCAAGCATTTCTTGAAGAAACCTACTGAATTCAAAGTACCGGTAGAAGACACCGAAAGAGAAGAGGACGAAGTACTCGAACAGAACATTGGTAGTTGCTCGGCTGCAGATGAGGTATTGTTTTCTATATTGAAAGACCTTCGAAAGAAGTTATCAAAAAAATTGGATGTCCCTCCTTTCGTCTTATTTCAAGATCCCTCACTTGAAGCAATGGCAACAAGTTATCCTATCAGCATAGAGGAATTGCAGAACATACCAGGTGTGGGCGTAGGTAAAGCAAAGCGTTATGGAGAAGAGTTCATAAAGGTTATCAAGGAATATGTAGAAGAGAACGATATTATACGGCCGGAAGATCTTCGTGTCAGAACGGTAGCAAAACGCTCACAACTAAAAATATCCATAATTCAAGCCATCGACCGACAAGTGGACCTCGACGATTTAGCCTTGTCAAAAGGAATGGATATGGACGAACTGTTGCAGGAGATAGAAGCCATCGTTTATTCAGGTACAAAGATTAATATCAACTACTTTATTGAAGAAATAGTTGACCCTGATAAAGAAGAGGAGATATATGAGTACTTCAAGACTGCGGAAACGGACAATATACCGAAAGCGCTTGAAGCATTGGGCGAAGACGATTTCACGGAGATAGAAGTACGCTTGGTCCGTATAAAGTTCCAGTCTGAATTAGGCAACTAAGTATGCACTCTAACGAAATAGACATTGTTACACTTGGCTGCAGTAAGAATTTAGTGGATGCTGAGCGTCTTATGCGCCAACTAACGGCTGTAGGATATCGATGCGTACACGATAGTGATAACCCGAAAGGAGAAATTGCAGTCATCAATACTTGCGGCTTTATAGGAGATGCAAAGGAAGAAAGCATTAACACTATTCTGCAATTCGCACAGCGAAAGAAAAAGCACCAACTGAAGCGACTCTATGTTATGGGGTGTCTTTCTGAAAGGTATATGCAAACTCTTCAGATAGAGATTCCTGAAGTGGATAAATATTATGGCAAGTTCGATTTTATGCAGTTGGTTAGTGACTTGGGGAAAGTATATCAATCAGACATTCTTTCAGAGAGAGTCCTTACTACTCCGAAGCACTATGCTTACTTGAAGATTTCAGAGGGGTGCAATAGAATGTGTTCCTATTGTGCTATCCCCCTCATCACAGGAAGGCATATATCGCGTCCTATTGAAGATATTCTGACAGAGGCACAGTGGCTTGTAGAGCAAGGTGTAAAAGAATTTCAAGTAATAGCACAAGACCTCTCTTACTATGGCATTGATATATATGGCGAATGTCGTTTGGCAGAGTTACTACAGCGACTCTCTGATATTAAAGGAGTGGAATGGATTCGTCTGCATTATGCATACCCTGCTGGATTTCCATTCGAGATATTGCCTGTCATGCGAGAACGGGATAATATATGCAAATACATAGATATTGCATTACAGCATATCTCAGATAATATGCTTAAGCGTATGAGGCGGCATATAACGAAAGCGGATACTTATGCTCTTATAAACCGTATTCGGGAAGAAGTACCGGGTATTCATATTCGTACTACATTGCTATTAGGTCATCCTGGAGAAGAAGAAACCGATGTAGAAGAATTGATTCAGTTTGTAAGAGAGATGCGTTTTGAACGATTAGGTGCTTTTGCTTATTCCGATGAAGAAGGTACCTTTGCCAATAGGCACTATATTGACGATATACCGCAACAAACTAAATTAGAGCGAGTAGATACTATTATGTCAATACAAGAAGAGATTGCTGCATCAATAAACGAACAAAAGATTGGCTCTATACTGCGTGTCGTTATCGATAGAGAGGAATCTGATTATTATATAGGACGCACAGAATACGACTCACCTGAAGTTGACGGAGAAGTACTTATTCCAAAAGATACAACACTCGCAGTAGGAGAGTTCTACCCTATACATATTACGGATGCAGAGACTTTTGACCTCTATGGAGAACTCGCAAATCATAAATAACCAGTAAAATCATCTTAGTATGACTACACAACAGATAATCGAAAGAATTAGCCTGCAGACTCAATTAAGCAAAGAACAAGTCAGCGGACTACTTCGAAGTACGACAGAAGTTTTAACGGATAATCTTCTTAATGGAAAGAGTATTCATATACAAAACTTTGGAGATTTTCAGGTGCGTAAGAAGAACGAGAGAGTTAATGTCAATCCTAAAACAGGCATTAGGACACTTACACCTCCTAAACTTCAGTTGTATTTCAAACAGAATAGCAAACTAAAAGATACTTTACTGAAAGGAGGATAAGAGCATTATGGGAGAAGAAAGAATTACACTTGCCGGACTTCGCAAGTTATTGAGTAACCACACTACATTATCGGAGAAAGTATGTGGTGAGTTTGTAGATGCACTATTCCAATCTATTATAGAGGGGCTACGCACGGACAAGTCAGTAAAGATTAATGGTCTTGGTACATTCAAAGTACAATGGAACGAGCCTCGCAAAAGCATCAATGTACAGACAGGGGAGCCAATTGTAATAGAGGGTTATAATAAAGTTATCTTTGTTCCTGACTCTATCCTAAAGGAGCGTATCAATGAACCTTTTGCGCACCTTGAACCTATTGTTATTGATGAGAACCAACAGCAAGAAAAGGGAGAGATAGACCCTATGGAGAAATTAGGGGAACAGGTTGAAGAAATAAAGGACATCCTTGCTGAATTGGATGCTATTACTGACAACGAAGAACAAAGCAAAGAGGAACCAACACCGACTGAGGAAGCCACTCCTTGCGAAGAAGAAAAAGAAAAGGAAGCAGTAACTGAAGTACCTGCCAAAGAGGAGGAACCTATTAAGGAGGAGAAACCTACCCAAAAGCATAAAGAAAAGCCCTTTCAACCATGGAAAGTGGCAGGAATAACGATACTCTGTTTTTGCGTGTTTTTAGTAGGCTGCTATTTCTTTCTGCAACACAAAATAACTGCGTGGGCAGATAGTCTTCTTAATAAACAAGCAACGACTACCGAAGTAGTTCAGAGCGTGGATGATAGTAGTGATAATGATGCAATACTCGTCGATAGTCTTTCTATTGATAGTGAAAAGGACTCTCTTTCCATGCAAGAAGAAGGATTGATAGAGAACAAATCGACCTCAAAAGAACAGCCTATTGTACATAAAGAGCGCACCTATACTGATTTTATTACGACAGAAACACTTACGGAAGGTAGTCGTTTGACTTGGCTATCGCGCAAGTATTATGGTGCTCCCGACTTTTGGGTATATATCTATGAAGCCAACAAGTCGGTTCTACCCAACCCCAATCTTATTCCTATCGGTACTCGGATACGCATCCCTCGTTTACCTAAAGAGTTGATTGATGTGAATAACGAGGAAAGTATGAAACAAGCAAGACAACTACACGATTCTATTCTGGGTAAGTCTTGAGCAAAGTAAGTGGAAGAGGGGTTTATCCATATAAAAGGTGCGCGAACTAATAACTTGAAGAATGTAGATGTCTGCATTCCTCGTAATCGGTTCGTAGTTATTACCGGTCTTTCAGGTAGCGGCAAATCAAGTCTTGCATTCGATACACTATATGCCGAAGGACAGCGTAGATATGTAGAAAGTCTGTCTTCGTATGCCCGTCAGTTTCTTGGTCGTATGCAGAAACCGGAAGTTGACTTTATTGATGGTATCCCCCCCGCTATTGCTATCCAGCAAAAAACATTGGCAAAGAATCCTCGTTCGACGGTAGGAACAGTAACGGAGATATACGATTATTTGAAACTCCTTTATGCCCGTATAGGTCGCACTATCTCTCCTGTATCGGGACAGGAAGTTAAAAAGCATACTATAGCGGATGTTGTCAATTATATTTCTTCGTTAGCAGAAGGCACCCGCCTTATGTTGTTATCGCCGGTAGATACGAATAACTTATCGTTATCGAAACAAGCCCATATATGGCAGGAACAAGGATTCAGCCGTATAGTGATAGGCAAGGATATTGTTCGTATCAGTGAAATAGAGAATGTCGCTACAGACAGTAAGAAAGAAAAGATATACTTGCTTATTGACCGCATTGTGGCGGATAGGCAACAGAGTACTCTGAACCGTTTTGCGGATTCGGTTCAGACTGCATTCTTTGAGGGAAATGGTTGCTGTTGCATACAATTAGCCGACGGTACGCAGAAGAAGTTCTCTATTCGTTTTGAGGCAGACGGTATGCAGTTTATTGAGCCAACCGAGCATTTCTTTGACTTCAACAATCCTTTTGGTGCTTGTCCTGAATGCAACGGGTTTGGTAATATCATGGGTATAGACCCGAATCTTGTTATTCCGAACAAGTCGCTCAGTATCTATCAGGGTGCTATTGCCTGTTGGCGTGGAGAGAAGATGGGATTATGGAATCAGGCTCTTATAGAGAACGCCTCTCATTTTGACTTCCCTATTCATACGCCTTTTTATGCACTGAGTGTAGAGCAGAAACAATTGCTCTGGACAGGTAACACCTATTTTCACGGCTTGAACGATTTTTTCAAGATGCTGGAAGAAAAGCAGTTTACCAAGATACAGTATCGTGTTATGTTATCACGCTACCGTGGCAAGACGCTATGTCCGATGTGCAATGGTAATCGTTTGCGGCAGGAAACATCGTATGTTAAACTTGGTGGTAAGAGTATTAGCGACTTGGTCAATATGCCCATTAGCGAACTTATATCGTGGTTTGACAGTCTTCGTCTTAATCAAACAGAAAAGACCATAGCCAAGCAGTTGCTGCAAGAAGTAACCTCCCGACTTCGTTTTATGGATGAAGTCGGGTTGAATTATCTTACTTTGAACCGTCTTTCGAGTACGCTGTCAGGTGGTGAGAGTCAGCGTATCAGCCTTGCCAAATCTTTAGGCAGTAGTTTAGTAGGCTCGCTCTATATACTTGATGAGCCGAGTATAGGGCTTCACCCACGAGATACGGAGCGTCTTATAGGCGTTTTGAAAGCATTGCGTGATATTGGAAATACGGTGGTAGTAGTGGAACATGATGAAGAAATTATCCGCTCCGCAGATTACATTATCGATGTAGGTCCGGAGGCGGGACGATGTGGTGGCGAAATAGTATGGACGGGGCAATATCATCAGGATGACCCTTCTTTGAATGTGCCACAAGGACACTCCTATACTCTTGACTTTTTGACAGGTAGAGAAGTGATAGCCCCTCCGCAGTTCCGTCGTCCTTGGAACAATTATATTGAGTTGAAGGGTGTGTGTGAGAATAATCTGAAGAACTTGGATGTTCGTTTCCCGTTGAATGTCTTTACGGTTGTTACAGGTGTATCGGGTAGCGGTAAATCGAGTTTGGTAGGAAAAGTGCTTTATCCTGCATTAAAGAAGCATTTTGGTGGTGTGGCAGATTATACGGGGGACTTTGAATGTTTGCAGGGCAGTCTTCATTTGGTGACTAATATTGAGTATGTAGATCAGAACCCTATCGGAGTATCTACCCGCAGTAATCCTGTTACATACATCAAGGCATACGATGAAATACGCAAGTTGTTTGCAGAACAGCCTTATGCTCAACAAATGGGGTTCAGTGCTGCATATTTTTCGTTCAATACTCCGGGCGGGCGTTGTGAAGAGTGCAAGGGAGAAGGTACTATAACTATAGAGATGCAGTTCATGGCAGATATAGTGCTGACTTGTGAGCATTGCCATGGTATGCGGTTTAAGCGGGATATATTGGAGGTTACTTATCGGGGTAAGAATATATATGATGTCTTGGAGATGACCGTTAATCAGGCCATAGAGTTCTTTGGTGAAGGCAAGGGCAGTACAGAGAAGAAGATAGTTAAGCGTTTGAAGCCTCTGCAAGATGTGGGTATGGGTTATATTAAATTAGGTCAGTCGAGCAGTACTCTTTCGGGCGGAGAAAATCAGCGTGTCAAATTAGCGACCTTTCTTGCCAATGAGCGCAGCGAACCTACCATCTTTGTGTTTGATGAGCCTACCACAGGTTTACACTATCATGATATACGGTTGTTGCTTGAAGCGTTGAATGCGCTCATCAGCAAGGGGCATACTGTTATTGTGATAGAACATAACCCCGCCGTTATTATGTCCGCCGACCATGTTATAGACTTGGGACCTGAAGGCGGCGAAGAAGGAGGCAATATCGTATTTAGCGGTACGCCTGAAATGTTGATGAAGTGTCGGGAGAGTTATACGGGCAGATACTTGCAGCGTAGATAGTCTTCGCCGAAAAGAAAGATGTTCCTTTCCGGTTGAAATCCAATTGATTCGTATAAGCGTCGTGCCTGGTTGTCGGGCAGAACGACCAAGGTAACCGGTTGTTGCTTTTGTGCTGTGAAGTAGTTGATAGCGTGCAATAGCAGTTGTTTGGCTATTCCCCTATTACGGAATTTCGGTTTGACGGCTATGCTATCAAGATAGTACTCCCCTTCTTGGGTTTCGTTTGCCATTTGCTTTGTTTCTTCGTTGAGCATGTCAGACAGCAGTTGGAAAGTAATATGCCTCATGTCGGCATATCGTTTGCCGTCATATCCGACGATGGCACCTGCAGCCTCGTTATCACATAGAGCAATCCATGCATTTGTCCACGAATAGAGTGTGTCTTCGCGTTGGCATACATGGGTGATTGCCTGCATTCTTGCAGGGTCGTCGAGGTAAGGTGCAAAATCGTCGCCTAATGCGACCACAACACATTGTGCGAGGAATGGTGCATCGGCATAGGTTGCTTTACGAATTTGTATTGTTGTCTGCATGATTCAATTTATATCGTAGTTCTTTGTAATTAGGTATGTACTGTTCTACTATCTTCCAAAAAGCATGGCTGTGGTTAGGTTCTTTCAAGTGCGACAGTTCGTGTACAATCACATACTCTATTTGTTCTTGCGGCTTTGAAGCAAGTAGTGTGCTGAACCGTATTGTGCGTTTCTTTGGTGTACAACTGCCCCATCGTGTGTTCATCGTACGCAGGCTAAACCTGACATTATGCTCATTCATAGCCTCTTGCCACTTGGGCAGCAAGTTGTTCATCAGAAGTGCCAATTGTTTAGTATAGAAGCAGTCAAGGCATTTCTTGCGAGTAGCAGCCGAATAGTTTGGATTGCAGGATAGTATTATCTCGTTTCCCTCTTTTCGTACGGTGTTAACTCGCAGATTCTCCTTCAGTTGCAGGGTGTAGGTATCTCCGAAGAGTGTTAATTTGTCGCCTGATAGATAGTTCATTTAGGATGTTTGGCAAAATACTTCCATAAGGGTGCACTATGCAAGGCTTGTATTATTTCTCCGCTATCCAATAGTTGGTAGAGTTCGTCTTTGGTGCATAGATGTGTGAGTATGTCTTCTGATGGCTCTTGATTGGGTTCGTGCATGGGTTCTACTCCTATTGCCAAGAATGTGTAGGAGTGATTAGTGTGGTTGGTCGGATTAGGGGACAAGCACATAAATTCGCTCCATTCTCCTCCGCCGAATCCTGTTTCTTCCATCAATTCTCGTTGTGCCGCTGCAAGTGGAGAGGAGTCGGTTGGATCGACTACTCCTGCACACAGTTCGTAGTGTGTTTCGCCCAAGGCATGTCGGTATTGGCTAACAAGCAGGAAGCGGTTGTCTTTGGTGATGGCAATTATATTGACCCAGTCAGGAAATTCCAAGATGTACCATTTGGGAATGATAACTCCTGAAGGTAGTTGTACTCGTTCTCTGCGAACTGTGAACCAGTCTCCTTCTTTGGCAAGGTATTGACTGTCTAATACTTTCCATTTTCTGTTTTTGAGTTTCTCCATTGTTGAAGATGTTGTTTTGTTGTAGGGTTGCAAAGGTAGCAAATCTTGTTGGTAAGAGCAAATTATAAGTTGAGAGTTTAGTGTTGAGTGTTGAGGGCAGTTGTTTGGTTGATGAGTTTAGGAGTTTATGTGTTTATGCGTGGTTTAATGGGTTGAAAGGGTTAATTTGTTTTAACGGGAACATATTGTTTTTCTTTTGAAGATGAGTTGAGAGCCATAGCAAGATGTTCTTCATTTCTTTTGCTTGAACAAAAGAAACGAAGCAAAGAAAATTCATCGGCTGTGTGTCGGGCGTTGCCAAAAATATAACTCACTCGTACTGCGGCTACGGCACAACTCGCGTTGCTCAGACAGTACCTCCGCTTTTCGCAGTACTCGCTCGATTTTTGACGCACCG
>CAVEFV010000034.1:0-23419 GCA_963615025.1 Firmicutes bacterium CAG:95
AAAGTGGTATAAAAACAATATAAGAACTATAAGTGGTAGGGTAGTGGTAGGATAGTGGTAGGGTATCAGTAGGGGGATCGTCCTTATATCCGCTCTACATAATCCGTATAAAGAGTGTCCAACAGCCAACAGAAAAACCTTTGTTACAGGTGCCACTTTACAGGTAAGTTCAAGGAAAGAAGGAAAGTGTTGTGCGGATATAAAAAATAGTGTATCTTTGCAGGTTGCAGAGGATATGGTACGGGGAGCGAAGAAAAAGGGGAACAACAACACTAAATTACGAATAATTATGCCTTACAGAAAACGAAATAACACACACCATTACAAAACATTGTCGCAACTGTTTGCGACCTCTTATTTGCCTCGTTGGTGCGTGCTATTGTTGGACATGTTCTTATGTTTGGTTGCCTATCTTATCAGTTATGCGATAGGTTACAATCTGTTTCATTACGGGTTTGATACCTTATGGCCTCTGCGATGGCAGATGTGGCTACTTTTAGGCTTGCAGTTGCTATTCTTTATTCTGTTCCGCACCTATTCGGGTATATTGCGTTATTCGACCTTTATTGACACGATCCGTATCTTGTTGGCGGTTGTGTTGGCGGGAGTGAGCAATTTGATTGTAAATGGTATCATAACCTACTACACGGAGCAGCAACTACTGCTGAATACCCTACCCTTGCTGTATATATTCGTTGCGTTCCTGCTGTTATTTTGCTTACGGGTAGGCGTGAAGACGCTGTATGAGACCCTTGCAAAAGGCAAGAACACGAAAGTGTTGATATACGGCACGCAGTCGCCGGGGATAGCGATAGCGAAGATGCTTCGCAGTTCGGTGGATGCACAGTACCGTCCCGTCGGTTTCATTGAGGATGACAAGACGAAGGACACTCACACCTTGTTGGGCATGAGTGTGTATTACTTGGATGACAAGTTGATACGGAATATGGAGGCAAAGGATGTCCACGATGTGATTGTGTCGCCTCTGAAGATGAAGAACATAGTGCCGAGCCGAGATCTGGCGATATTCTTGGACAACAATATCCGTGTGCTGACTGCGCCGAACATCAGCGCATGGCACGAGGAAGACAAAGAGAACGAGTACAACAAACGGCTTGTAACGATAGACGCCATCAAAATAGAGGACTTGTTGGAGCGTGCGGAGATACACATCAATACGGAGAATGTCTGCAACACCTTAAAAGGCAAGACGGTGTTAGTGACGGGTGCAGCGGGCAGTATCGGAAGTGAATTGGTACGGCAAGTGATTTCATTCTCTCCCTATTCGGTTATCTTGTTGGAACAGGCGGAGTCGCCATTGCATGACCTGATGTTGGAACTACGGCATCAGTATCCGAGCCAGCACATAGTGGCTTGTATTGCGGATGTGCGGGACAGAGTTCGTGTGGAAGAGGTGATAAAAGGCTACCGACCCGATGTGATTTATCATGCCGCAGCCTACAAGCATGTTCCCTTGATGGAAGACCATCCGAACGAGGCTGTCCGTGCGAATGTGGGCGGTACGAAGAATATGGCAGATATGGCCGTGAAGTATGGAGTGGAGCGATTTGTTATGATTTCGACCGACAAGGCAGTGAACCCGACGAACATTATGGGTGCAAGCAAGCGTATTGCGGAAATCTATGTACAGTCGCTGTTCAAGGAACTTGCGAAGGACAATCCTAATTGCACAAAGTTTATTACAACTCGTTTCGGCAATGTGCTGGGGAGTAACGGGAGTGTAATACCCTATTTCAAGAAGCAAATTGCAGAGGGCGGTCCTGTGACGGTGACTCATCCGAATATCATCCGTTATTTCATGACGATATCAGAGGCCTGTTGTCTTGTTTTAGAGGCAGGAACATTGGGTAATGGCGGAGAGATATTCGTATTCGATATGGGACACCCTGTGAAGATATTGGATTTGGCAAAGAACATGATACGGCTTGCGGGCTATGTGCCCGGACAAGATATACAGATTGTATTCACGGGGTTGCGTCCCGGTGAGAAACTTTATGAGGAGTTGCTCAACAAGAAAGAGACTACCTTACCGACAGTCAATCCGAAGATTATGATAGCCAAAGTGAGGGAGTTCCCCTTTGAGGAGGTAGAGAAGAATGTGGATGAATTACTCAACCTCAGTTACGAAGAGAAGCCGTTCCTTACGGTGAGTCACATGAAACAGATTGTGCCTGAGTATATCAGTCAGAATAGTATCTACGAGCAGTTAGATAACTCGCATTCGACCCGCAAGAAAGAATTGAAAGAGACCCATGTTCATTGATATTTTCAGTCGGTATCCTCAGTTGCTGATTGCAGTAAGTTTCATAGTAGGACTGTGCTGCATGCCTATTGTGAGGAAAATTGCAAAGAAGAAGCAATTTGTCGTAAAGCCTAACAAACGCACGAGCCACACGGGTGAGGTGCCGAATATAGGCGGGTTGGATATATGTTTCAGTTTCCTGACAGCCTATCTGCTGTTTGAGGTGGATACAAGTTTAGTGCGACAGTCACAATTCATCCTGATAGGTGTATTGGCGATTACCATGATTGGTTTCGCAGATGATATATTGGACCTGAGTCCCTTGAGCAAACTACTTGGGGAGATGCTGGCAGGTATTGCGCTGATTGTTTTTGCAGACATCCGTTTGACCAATCTGCACGGGTTCTTGGGGATAGGCGAGATAAACATAGTACTGAGTTACCTATTGTCGTTCTTTGTGTTAGTGGTGATTGTGAATGCATTGAATCTGATTGACGGAATAGACGGTTTGGCATCGGGTTTGGGGATACTTTACTGCACTTTCTTTGGGGTGTATTTCCAGTTGTGCGGCAACTTGCATTGGGCGGCATTCGCTTACAGTATGATAGGCAGTTTGGCAGTGTTCTTTCTGTACAATGTATTCGGCAGGAAGAAGCGAAAGATATTCATGGGTGATTCAGGCTCGCTGCTACTCGGCTACATTATCACGGCTTTTGTGTTCCGTTTTTGCGAGATAAACGCCTATCACGAGGTGCCAGAAGCGATGATTTGCAAGGCAGCACCGTCGGTAGCGATATGTATCTTGAGTATTCCGTTGTTCGACACATTGCGGGTGATGTTTACACGCATCAAGCATAAGCGTTCTCCTTTCTTGCCCGACAAGAACCATATACACCACTTGCTCCTTAGAGTGGGATTGAACCATTTGCAGACGACAGGCGTACTGCTGAGCGTATCGATATTGTTCGTAGGATTGGCGATAGTGGGAAGGAACTGGAGTATCTGGCTGCTCTTGGGCGTAGATTTTTCCATCTGTCTTCTACTGACCTGGATACTATGGCGGGTGGTAGATTATAAAACAAAGAAACAGAATGATTTGCATTGAGCATGTTAGTTTAGAGTTCTATTCGAAGCCGATATTAGAAGATATATCTTTTCTGATAAACAGGAAGGACAAGGTGGCTATTGTAGGCAAGAACGGAGCAGGTAAGACGACATTGCTTCGATTGATAAAAGGGGAGTATAAGCCTACGCAAGGCAGTATTTCTTATGACAAGAATATCCGTATAGGTTATCTGCCACAGCAAATGCGCCATAACGAAGGCACGACGGTGCGGGAAGAGACGAGGAAGGCTTTTCAGTATATATTGGATGTGAGAGATATTGTTGAGCAACAGACGAAGGAATTAGCGGAGAGGGATGATTATGAGTCGAGGGATTATCAGAATCTTATCGATAACCTGACTTTCAACAATGAACTGTTGAGGCTGTTAGGCGAGCAGAATTTTGACGGGGAGATGGAACGGACACTCATCGGTCTCGGCTTTGAGCGCAAAGACTTTGACCGTCCCTGCTCGGAGTTCTCGGGCGGCTGGCGTATGCGTATCGAGTTGGCAAAGATACTGTTGCAACACCCCGACTTGCTCTTGCTCGACGAGCCTACCAACCACTTGGATATCGAATCCATTCAGTGGCTTGAGGACTTCTTACGCACCTCGCAAAGTGCTATTTTGCTTGTGAGCCACGACAAGAAGTTTATCGACAATGTGACGAACCGCACCATCGAAATTACGCTGGGGCGCATCTACGACTATAATGTCAACTACTCGCACTTCCTCGAACTGCGCAAGGAACGCCACGATCAGCAAGTCCGTGCCTATCTCAATCAGCAGAAAATGATTCAGGACACGGAGGACTTTATCGAGCGATTCCGATACAAGGCGACTAAGGCGGTGCAGGTGCAGTCGCGCATTAAGCAACTGGAGAAGTTGGAGCGATTGGAAGTTGATTTGGAGGATACCTCGCGTCTCAGTCTGCGTTTCCCTCCCGCACCCCGCAGTGGCGATTTCCCGCTCATTGTCGAAGACTTGCGCAAAGATTTTGGCGACCATACAGTCTTCTCGGGCGTTACTTTCACTATCCGTCGCGGAGAGAAAGTGGCTTTTGTGGGCAAGAACGGTGAGGGTAAGTCCACCCTTGTGAAATGCATCATGGGGCAGTTAGACTACATAGGGACACTCAAATTGGGACACAACATCAAGATTGGCTATTTTGCACAGAACCAAGCCGCTTTGCTCGATGGGGAGCAGACCGTATTCGATACGATCGACCGTGTGGCGGTGGGCGATATCCGCACGAAGATACGCGACATCTTGGGCGCATTCATGTTCGGCGGCGAGGCATCGGAGAAGAAGGTCAAAGTGCTGTCCGGTGGCGAGCGTAGCCGACTGGCGATGATACGCTTGCTGCTCGAGCCGTGCAACCTGCTTATCCTCGACGAGCCTACCAACCACCTCGATATGCAGTCGAAGGATGTACTGAAAGCCGCCCTGCAGGACTTCAACGGCACAGTGATTTGCGTCAGCCACGACCGTGATTTCCTCGACGGCTTGGTGAGCAAAGTCTATGAGTTCGGCGGCGGCAAGGTCAAAGAACACTTGGGCGGCATTTACGACTTCTTGCGCACCAAGAAAATAGACACCCTGCAGGAGTTGGAGAAGAAAGCCCCTGCAGCCAAACGCACCGGTGGCGACAGTACTCCGACCGCAAGCGGCACGGCAGGCAGTGCCTCCTATGCAGCACAGAAAGCGGAGGCAGCCGCCCGTCGCAAGAAAGAGAAGCAGATAGCCGAAACCGAAGCCGCTATCGCCCGTTTGGAAGAGGAGCAGAAACAGGTCGAGACGCTGATGACCGACCCTAAGCAACAGACACAAGACAACTTCCAACGCTATGAGCGTATCAAACGCGAGATAGAGCAGAAACTCTACGAATGGGAAATCCTGAGCGAGGAAGTATAAAATAAGATAACCGAAATCCACATTCCTCGCCGAACCTATTAGCAAGGGATGCGCAAGGGATAAGCAAGGGATAGACTTACTATACGCGATAAAAACGATACTTATTTTAACACAGCCGAAAGACACAGTCCAACCGGTATGAACGAGATTATTGAATACATCAAAGCGTTTTTGCTCTATGGCAATACGGAGGCGGCAAAGCAGGTCGGCTATACTGCCGATGTGTCTGCCTGGTCGCAGTACAAAGTAGTGATTGTGCCGTGCGGACACCTCGGGAGCGAGATTGTCTTGCCCGATATGTCGCGTCCCGTGATAGACCGGCAGGACAAGACCTACATCATCCGCACTGACATTCTCTATAATACCTTTTTCTTTATCTCACGGGCAGAGGAATTGATTAATCCGCAACGGGACAAGTACGGGCGGTTCTTGGCTGCCTACTCTGTTTTGGGGCAGGGCAATAACCTCGAGATACCGTTGGTGGACGAGTATGCGCGTATTTTGATGAAGTTGCTCGACTTGCCGTTGCCCGACCACGGATACGAGCGCATCTACCTCACACACGATATCGATACGCTCTCGTACTATCGCCATGTGCATGGGGCAGTAGGCGGCATACTGCGTGGACACCTGCGGGATGTCTTTGCCTCGTGGCGCTCTATTAAGAACGACCCTGCCTACACTTTCCCGTGGATGGTGGAGCAGGACACCCAAGTACCCCATGCCGAGAGTGTCTATTTCGTCAAATACACGCTCGGTAAGGGCTACGACTATCCGCAGTACCTCCATCGTGGCAAGGACTATCTCCACTTGATGGACTATCTTTGCGCCAAGGGAGCGATACTCGGTGTTCACTCAAGTTGCTACGGTCTTCCTAAGGCAGGCAGCCTGCAGGAGCGTTTCTTTCCGCACCACTATGCGTACCATCGCAGCCACTATCTCTGCTGCTCGATAGACAACATGCAGCGGGTTGCAGATATGGGCTTCACGGACGATTTCACGATGGCGTTTGCCGATAAGGCAGGTTTCCGCTTGCAGACCACTCGCCCCGTGCGATGGATTAACCCCAAGACCTATACCCTTACGCCATTGACGCTCCACCCGCTGACTATCATGGATTGTACACTGAGCAATACGGGCTATATGCACCTCGACGAAGACGAAGCCTATTTCTATTCCGAGCAGTTGCTTGACCGTGTGCGTCGTTATCGCGGCGAGGTCGTTCTGCTTTGGCATAACACAATATTCAACAGCACGACCTATCACGCCTCACTTTACCAAAAGTTACTCAAAGGCTTGCGCCACTACACCAACCACCCAGAATAAGCGAACCACTCTGCGAATTTGTTATGCCCAAACACCTTCTTATCATAGCCGATGCTTTTCCGCCCGCCTTTGCTCCGCGAATAGGCAATTTATGCAAGTTCTTACATCACTTTGATTGTACGGTCGTTACAACAGAAGGTGGCGCAACGCATTGGGCAATCGACTTGCCACAAAGTGTTACGGTGCATCGTATTTCGCTAACTTCACAATCTGCACTGCTCAATCGGTTATACCAATTCGGTGATTACGCTTTTTCTCTTTCGGACAGGCGACTCTATAGGAAAACCTGTCGTTTGCTCAAGGGACAAACTTTCGATGTCGTACTTTGTGCGAGTTTTTATATTTTCCCATTGCTTTGCGGGCAAAACATGGCACGCCACCTGCAAGTGCCGTTGGTCATTGATTTACGAGACATTGTAGAGCAGTATGCCAAGCCCGCAGGAATGGAGAAGGTAACTCACTTCTTCAAACTGCGATGGCTTAATCGGTTGCGCAGAAACCGAATTTTGCGTTCTGCGGATGTGGTAACAACTGTTTCACCATGGCATGTAGAGGAACTACAAAAGCACCACCCTTGTGTTAAGTTGATATACAATGGTTATGATGCTTCTGTTTTCTTCCCGCAAGTGGTACAAACGGACAAGTTTGTATTGACTTATACAGGGCGTTTGCTCGGGCAGAACTATCAAAACCCCCTATTGTTCTTTAAGGCGCTACAAGCACTATGTGAAGATACGGCATTCCGAGAAAAGGTGTGCGTTCGTTGGTTTATCGGTAGAGAAAGTACCCTGCAAGTGGCACAGTTTACCAAGCAATATGCGTTGGAGGACATTTCAGAAATACATAGTACAGTACCGGCACAGAGCGTACCTACTCTTCTCAATGAGAGTGCTATTGTGCTGGTATTTACCGAGGAATCCACACCTATGGGTCCGCATGGTGTGATGACCACCAAGTTCTTTGAGGCATTAGGATGCGAAAAGCCTATTCTCTGTGTGCCGTCGGACGAGGGGTGTTTGGCAGAGACTATTCGGGAAACAAACGCAGGCATTGCCTCTTCCGACATTGAGGAAGTGAAGGCGTTTATCTTAGACAAGTACCACGAGTGGCAAAAGTACGGCTACACTCACCAAGCCGTTGTCGACAAGGAACGCTTCTCCCGCCAACACCAAGCCGAACAGTTTGAGCAACTTTTTCTTTCCTTAATTAACAAGTGATTATGCCCATAGTCAGTGTCATAGTACCGATTTACAATGCTGCACCTTATTTGGCAGCGTGCATTGACTCACTATTAGGGCAAAGCCATACAGGCTTGCAGATTATCTTGGTTGACGATGGCTCTACAGATACAAGTGTTGCTATTGCCAAACAGTATGCCGCACAAGATATGCGTATAACCCTATATTTACAGTCCCATCAAGGTCAATCGGCAGCACGCAATCTCGGTCTATGCTATGCTACGGGCGACTATGTTTCTTTTATCGACTCCGACGACTATATCGATGCGGACTTCTACGCTACCCTACTCCACGCCTGCCGTCTTGATACTGATGTGGTACAAATCGGCTACCGTCGTGTGCAGGATAGCCGAGTGCTATCAGAGCAATGCCCGCATACCTTCTATCAATACACCTCGCCTTGCCTGCGCCTATACAAACGAGAATTCATCATAAACCATGCCCTCACTTTTACGGAAGGAATGATATACGAAGATGTCATTTTCTCGTTGGATGTATGGACAGCCCGCCCAACTTATAGGCTATTATACTATACAGGGTATAATTACCGTCTTAATCCCAAGTCCACGACCTCTATGCGGAATCGTAAAGCAGAACATACACTATTTAAGACTATGTATAAACGATATGTTTCCTTACATGATTGGCGACATAGAATGCTCATCCTATATACATATTTTCGACTTAAAATTCACTTTTCTATAACATACATAGTAAGTATCTTTAATAAAATACGGATCAATATATTATGAAATTACATTCTATTTATTTGATTGTTTTTCTTCTATTGGGCGGATTATATTCAGCATTTGCCACTACCTACTATGCTTCGCCCAACGGAAATGGGAATGGTAAAACATATAGTACGCCCTGTTCGTTCAGTAACGGAATCGTTAAATTATCGCAAGCGGGGGACACGCTCTACCTATTGAATGGGCAATATGACTTGGATAATACCAAAATAAGCAACAAAGCAGGTACGAGCAGTCAATATATCGTTATTGCAGGTTATCCGAACGAGAAGGCTATATTGGACTTTCGTACGACTGCTTATGGTACAAGGGGGTTGCAAATATCCAGTAATTGCTCTTATTTACACATCAAAGATTTGACCCTTCGTTATTCGGGCAAGAACAATCTATACAACGAAGGTAGTTATTGCATATTCGAGAACTTGGATATTTATGGTTCTGCGGACACGGGTTGTCAGATGAAAGTAGGCGGCTACAACCTGATAAAGAATGTGGATTCGCACGATAACTTCGACTATGAGTTGGACAAGTCAGGTAATTTGACACTGTGTGATTTTGGTGGTAATGCTGACGGCTTTGCGGATAAACAACACTCGGGTTCTCCTAACCATTATGTAGGTTGCAGGAGTTGGAACAATTCGGATGACGGATGGGATTTCTTTCAGCGTGAGACGACGGAGGAAACTGTGATTGAGCATTGTGTATGCTACATGAATGGTCCTTCGGCGTACGATATGCGTAATCACCCGCGTTATGATACGGACAAGGTATGGTTTGACCAGTTTAAGGATGGGCGGTATGTTACTGATGCCGATGGAAATCGTGTGTATGTTACTCTACAACAGTACCCTAATATGGGTAACGGGAATGGTTTCAAATTAGGTGGTGCAAGCACGGTGCATAATGTGTTGGTGCATCATTGTTTGTCGGTGGCAAATAGTGTGAAAGGCTATGATCAGAACAGCGATGCAGGTGCGGTGCGTCTTTATAACAACACGGCTTATTTGAACAATGCGGATTATAGTTTCTACAATGCCAATGGTTGTACGCTTGATATACAGAACTGTATCAGTTTCCAGTCGAAAAGTAGCAACACCTTCCATAATGATATTGTTAAAGTGAACAAGAACAATTCTTGGTCGAGCGGATTTTCGGTATCGGAGGCAGATTTTCAGTCGCTTGATACAACGGAGATTACAGCAGCACGACAGGCAGACGGTAGTTTGGCGGAAGGTACATTGTTGCGTTTAGTTACAGGCTCGGTACTTATTGATGCGGGAGTAGATGTAGGTCTGTTATATTACGGTTCCGCTCCTGATTTGGGTTGCTATGAAACAGACGGCGTACTTCATCCGACGATTACTTGTACCTCGAAGAATGCAGAACAATGGGTGGTAGAGGATATGGCTATCGGTCCTATTGTATATCAATGGGGAGGTGCTGCAACAGGATTGATATGCGATGCTTTGCCTGATGGTTTGAGTTACAGTGTCAATACTACGAAACAGACCCTTACTATATCAGGCGCACCTGCTACATCGGGGACATATAGTATTGGTGTTCGTACTATCGGTGATACTGAAGAGATTGTAACTGCTACGGCGACTATTCATGTGAAGAGCAAATCAGCCCATAAGATTGGTTTTATTACGACGCCCGGAAGTTCGGAGGACGAGCCTCTATTGAAGTGGTTACAGGGAAGTGATTCGATTATTATTACGGAGATAGACGCTTCGTTGTCCAATAATGACTATTCGGTATATGAAGTGCTTGTGATTGGTCCGAAGCCAAGTAGTGGAGCGAATGCTTTCAGTAGTTTGAAGGGTTATGGCAAGCCTATGTTGGTATTGAAGCCGTTCCTATTCAAGGGTGCTGTTTGGAACTGGGGGAATGCTGTGAATACGGAAGACCAGAGTATTTATGTTGCTGATACGACGCATGCTCTATTCCGTGGCATTGCTTGCGGTGAGGAGCAGAAGATTGAACTGTTTAGTCAGTGTAATACCAATGCCGTAACGGCTATAAGTGATTGGACCAATGCCACTATAGAGAGTTTGGCATCGCCTGTATCGAATAGTAGTTATACGAGTATTGCAGATATGCCTGCCGGTACGACTTTGAATGGTACAACCTTGACCGAGCGTTTAGTTATGATTGGTCTTTCGGAATATAGTACGGCTTATTTAACAGATGAAGGGTTGCTATTGGTTGAGAACGCCATTTATTATTTGCTCGGTATGACTACACCTGAGCGTAGGACATCCGTTGATACAGTTATAACAGAGATACGAAGTGCAGAGAAGGTTTGGACGCCTTACGGTATTCTAATCAAGCGTAATGACAAATACTATACTATAACCGGTCAGCCGATTCCGATGAGATAGGTTGCGTTAAAACAGTTTTTGCCTATGTTTCTTGAATTGCTTAAACAAGAAGTTGTACCTGCTATTGGTTGTACAGAGCCTATTGCAGTTGCTCTTTGTGTAGCCAAGTCGCGCGAACGATTAGGTTCTGTTCCTGCAAGTATCCGTGTAGGACTGAGTAAGAACATTTATAAGAATGCCCTTTCAGTAGGCATTCCGAATACAGGAATGATCGGTTTACCTATTGCCATTGCTCTTGGTGCGACTATCGGTCGGAGCAAGAACCAACTTGAAGTCTTATGTGATGTATGCCCGAAGGCAGTTGCAGAGGCTAAGGCTTTTATGGAGAAGATACCTATTGATATTCATATTGTGCAGGACGCCCCTGATATACTGTATATTCATGTGGAGATGACGGCAGCAGACGGGCATACTGCAGCAGCGACTATTGAAGGTAGTCATACGCATTTTGTACCGACGGAGAAAGATACAGAGAACGGTGTCGGCAGGTGCGAGCAGGAGCGTTCCGTAGAGGTTCCTTCGTCCTCGCTTCGTTTGAAGGATATATATCAATATGCGATGAATGTATGTTTGGATGATGTTTGTTGGCTTTTAGACGGGGTTAAGATGAACATTTGTGCCGCAGAAACATCATTCACGGCTCAGTATGGGCATGGACTTGGGAGATTGCTGCATGATTCCAATCCTGAAATTACCCGCATATTTGGAGATACGCTCTATACAAAAATACTCTCTTACACTTGTGGTGCGTGCGATGCCCGTATGTCGGGGGCCATGGTGCCTGTTATGTCTAATTCGGGTTCAGGTAATCAGGGTATCTCTTGTTCCATTCCCGTTTATCTTTTCGGTAAGGAGCAAGGAGTAACGGAGGAACGATTGATCCGCGCCCTTACACTGAGCAACCTGATTGTTATCTATATCAAGCAGTCGCTCGGGCGACTTTCCGCCTTGTGTGGTTGTGTGGTTGCGGCTACAGGTTCTGCCACCGGTATTACCTATCTTATGGGCGGGAATTATACGGAGATTACCTACGCCATTAAGAATATGATTGCTAATATATCGGGTATGATATGTGATGGTGCAAAGCCTGGTTGCGCGCTGAAAGTTACAAGTGGTGTGAGTACTGCTATTCTGTCGGCTGCACTTGCCATGCAACACTCGTACGCCGACAGTACTGAGGGTATAGTAGAAGAGGACATAGACCATACGATCCATAATCTTACCCGCATCGGGCGAGAAGGAATGATGCAGACAGATGAGTGTATCCTTGATATAATGCTTCATAAACATAACTCGTAATTACATAATACCAACTATATGAAACGCTTGTTTTTCTTTATCAGTGTGCTTGTTTGCAGTATGCCTGTATGTGCAGAGACTGCAGTTTATCAGGACATCAATTATTCTCTTAATACAGATGATTTCACGGCAGAAGTTACGACCACCCCTCTTGCATCGGGTGATATATATATTCCGGAGAAGATCGTTGTAGGGCAAGACAGTTATCGTGTTACTTCCATAGGGGAGAAGGCTTTTAGAGGGTGTAAGAATCTGACGGGTATTGTATTGCCATCGAGTATAAAACAAGTGTACCGTAATGCTTTTGACGGTACGGGTATTATGTTGAACAAAGCCAACTGGCACGATGGTATTCTTGTTATTGACAGTTGTTTGATTGCGGCAGACAAGACGATCAAGGCTCGTTTTATTGTTCCGGATGAGATCCGCCTTATTGCAGCCGGTGCATTTCAGGGGAACAAGACTCTTACCACTATTGCGTTTCCTGCGTCAATCACTTGTCTTGACCACGATACTTTCAGGGACTGCAAAAATTTGGTCAAGGTAGGTATTCCCTCCACGATTACATCTATCGGCGAGGATGTGTTTACGAATACAGGTATATGGAACAATGAAAAGCGTTGGAAGAAAGGTGCGTTGTATATAGACGGCTGTTTGATTGCAGTGAATGACAATCTGCCTGCGAAGTTCGTGTTCAAGAACAAGTTCCCTACCCGATTGATTGCGGCAGGTGCGTTTTCGGGCAGTAAGACCTTGACACAAGTTGTGATTCCCGAAGGAATCACCTTTATTCCTGCTGCAGCATTCCATAAATGTGAGAAGTTGGTCAGTGTCAGTATTCCCAGTACAGTGAAGTCGGTAGGTAATTTTGCTTTTTACGGTTGCAGTCTTCTCAAGAGTGCCACGCTTCCCAAGAACTTGGAGTCTTTAGGTATGGGTGCATTTTATGGCTGCGGGAATTTAAGTGAGCAGGTTCTATCGAACAACCTCGATATTATTCCGCAGGCTTGTTTTTACCTTTGCCATTCTATCAAGCATATTCAGTTGCCGAAGGATTTACGAAAGATAGATAATGGTGCATTTACGGGGTGTTCTAATCTTGAGGAAATTAAATTGCCTGCGACTCTTTCGTATATCGGTGAACTTGCTTTTGCGGGATGTGACAAATTAACGGAAGTGGTTATTCCGGATAGAGTAAACAGTTTGAATAAAGGGACTTTCTCTTCTTGTACTCATCTTCGTAAGATAACTCTCCCTGAAGGTACTTATGCTATCGGTGATGAGGCTTTTATGAATTGTATTTCGTTGGAGCGTATCAATGTACCTAAAACGACTTTCCGCATAGGCAAGCGTGCGTTTTTCAATTGCCAGCAGATGCGTGGTATTCTTATTCCGGACCGTGTTCATGTTATTGAAGAGTATGCTTTTCAGGAGTGTAAGATGCTTGAAGAGATTACTCTTCCCGAACAACTGCGAGTGCTGAGCAAAGGTGTATTCTCGCGATGCATCGGTTTGCGGGATATTCAATTCAACGAGAAGTTACGAACGATAGAGGCCGGTGCTTTTTATGAATGCCGTCAGTTGCGTGAAGTAACATTGAATGACAGTTTACAGACGATCGGAGAGGAGGCGTTTATGAATTGTAGAAATCTCCGTCGTGTAGTTTTTCCGCAAAATATCAAGAAGATAGGTCCTTCGGCGTTCAAAGACTGTGAGAGTCTGCCTGCAATGGTGTTCCCTGCAGGCGTGGAGGTAGGTAAGAATGCTTTCAAAGGTTGCAAGGAGTAGTTTCGGTCGGTTTATTCAAAAGAAAGGGAGGAAATATGTTGCTTTATCCGAATGCCAAGATAAATATCGGGTTGAATATCGTGTCGCGCAGGGATGATGGTTATCATGATATAGAGACGATTTTCTACCCTATTCCCTTGTGCGACCGATTGCGTGTGGAGCGTGATGAACAGGTTGCATCGATAGTGTTGGATAGTGCAGCGGGTATGGGTGCAGGTTGTCAGGATGAGGATAATCTTGTTGTTCGTGTTTTCCGCCGAATGTCGTCGCATTACGGTCTGAGCGGTGTGCGGGCTGTATTGGAGAAACACATTCCGACGGGGGCAGGTTTAGGTGGCGGTAGTAGTGACGCTGCCCATACTGCCATTGCGCTGAATGAGTTGTTTAATCTTGGGTTGAGCAAAGAGGAACTGAAGCGTGAGGTGGGTGCGTTGGGTGCAGATTGTGCGTTTTTTGTAGAGAACAGTCCCTCTTTTGCGACGGGGATAGGCGATAGGTTGCAGCCTGTGGGTTTGTCGCTTGAAGGGTATGAGTTTGTGTTGGTGAAACCCAATGAAGTATCGGTGAATACGAAAATAGCGTATCAGGGAGTTGTGCCTTGCGTTCCGGAAATATCGCTGTTAGAGGCAATCAAGATGCCTATAGAGAAGTGGCGAGGTAGAGTTATCAATGATTTTGAGTGCAGCGTTTTTGCGACTTATCCCCGTATCGGGGTGATTAAACGGGCGTTGTATGATTCGGGTGCTGTTTATGCAAGTATGTCCGGTAGCGGTGCGAGCGTGTTCGGACTGTTTGCCAAAGACACCCTACCCTGCGAGTTGCCTTTTGAGAACTGTTTTGTATATAGGACAGTGCTTTAGTACGATGAGGGGAGATTGGTTGAGGGTGATTTTCGCACAATGATTGTTCAGAAGCAGAGATAAAATTGCTAATATATTTTATCGGTCAAGGTTCTGTTGTTGATGGTTCGCAGAAGGCGTTTTCTTCGTTGTTTTGATACTCTTCCTATATTCGTCTTATATTCGTCCTATATTCATCCTATATAAATCCTTTGAAACAGATAGTATTTACAAGGCTTTCCGAAGGGTTGTTTTCTCGTTGCCAGAACGGATTTGGAAGCGAGAAGGGATTTCAGTTCCTACTATTCTTTAAGATATTGATTGCCATTCACTGCCTTTTGTGAAGCACAATGCGAAAGGTAGTGCCTGTGTTCGGTACGGATTGCTTGACAAATATTTTGCCTTTGTGGTACTGTTCGATAATGCGTTTAGCCAGAGAGAGTCCGAGTCCCCACCCTCGCGTCTTGGTAGTGTATCCGGGTTGGAAAACTTGTTGGATGTGCTTGCGCTGGATGCCTTTGCCTGTGTCGGTTATGTCGATTAGGACTTTGTCGTCGGAGTCCTGTACAGAGAGTGTGATTCTGCCTTTGTTCTCCATAGCATCGATGGCGTTCTTGCACAGGTTTTCGATTACCCATTCCATCAGTGTTTGATTGAGTTCGACACAGACTTGTGGCATCGGGTCGTCAGGTGCGAGGGGTTGTCCGTTCCATTCGATGGCATAGCGGACTTGTTCGGAAGTGCGAGTGCGCATATAGTCGATGGTGTTGGTGAGGACTTCCATCAGGTTGGTGGATGTCAGTACGGGCGCAGAGCCAATTTTAGAGAAGCGATCGGCAATGGCTTGTAGCCGCTGGATGTCTTTATCCATTTCCGTGACCAAAGCATCGTCGGGGTAATTGAGTTTGAACAACTCACTGCAAGCATTCAGGGATGAGATGGGTGTGCCTAACTGGTGTGCCGTTTCTTTGCTCAATCCTGCCCATACCATGTTCTGCTCGCTACGCTGCGTCATGAGGAGGGTGTAGATGACAATCAGAACAAAGAGAAAGATGACAATGAACTGGATAAAGGGGAAGTAATAGAGTTGCTTGAGCAGGTTGGAGTCTTCGTAATAGATGTACTGTATGACATCGTCCGATATACGGACCTCAATGGGTTCTTGAGTTTGGCGGAGGTTGTCGATTTTGTCCGCATAGAATTTGGCGATATTATGCTTTGGCTCTTTGACATTGCGTGAGGAGAGGAGGTTGCCTTGTGCATCGACCATATAGACGGGTATGGTGGTGTTCTGTTCGATGATGTCGGAGAAGAAGTCGATGTTTGTATTATCGTCTGCAAGAATGAGTTGGCGTGTGGCTTCTGCCCATACTTCGACTCGGTTGCGCTCTTCTTGTGCAAGGCTGTTGGCGATGTGATTGGTAAAGAGCATAGATATGACAACAATCATTGTTGCAACCAATAGAAAAATAATGCGCCAGAATTTGGTAAGATTGATCCACATAAGCGAGAGGTTATCGGGTTGTTGGTGTTATTGTCTATTTTTGAAGTATCGTGGGCAAAGGTAGTGGAAAATATTGATTCCTCCATAAAGAATAAATTTTTCCGTAATTTGCTTGTGGTATTTCGAGAATAGCAGTAATTTTGTGGAGATTTCTGCTTTATGTTCAGGCGATAGAAAGCCAGCCTGAACGAAGGCACAAAAAACCATAAAAACTAACCCATATTAAAACCCAAATCAACAATGAAACCAACTCATATTGAGCATCTTGGTATCGCTGTTACCAGTTTAGAAGACGCTATGCCGTTCTTCGAGTTTTTGACCGGTGAAAAATGCTACTCCATTGAAGAAGTGGCCGACCAAAAGGTACGCACTGCGTTCTTTAAGGTAGGGCAAACAAAGATTGAGTTATTAGAGCCGACCTGCCCAGAATCGACTATTGCCAAGTTTATTGAGAAGAACGGTGGTCGTGGTGGAGTTCATCACGTAGCCTTCAATGTGGAGAATGTAGAAGAGGCATTACGGGAGGCAGAGGCAGCCGGTCTGCAACTGATTGACAAGGCTCCCCGCAAGGGCGCAGAGAACCTGATGATTGCGTTCCTGCATCCGAAGAGTACGAAAGGCGTTTTGACTGAATTGTGCCAGCAACCCAAGTAAAATAATATAGGGGCTCTAGAATATATAGAGAATCTATGAAATAAGAATTTAGAAAGAATCATGAACACAGATAATTTACAGAAACTGATAGACAACCGTGTAAAGGCTCAGGCCGGAGGCGGTGAAGCAGCAGTAGAAAAACATCACGCAAAGGGCAGTTATACTGCTCGTGAGCGTATCAATATGCTTCTTGACGAGGGTTCGTTCGAGGAGATAAACATGTTCTTGACGCACCGTTGCCATGACTTTGGTATGGAGAAGAAAGTATTTCTCGGTGATGGTGTTGCCGTAGGTTCGGGTACGATTGACGGTCGTTTGGTATTCGTTTTTGCACAAGATGCTACCGTTATCGGTGGCTCGTTGAGTGAGACGATGGCACAGAAGATATGCAATGTGATGGACCAAGCCATGAAATTGGGTGCGCCAATCATTGGTCTGAACGATTCAGGTGGTGCGCGTATCCAAGAGGGTGCTTGTGCATTGGCAGGCTACGCAGAGATATTTGAGCGTAACATCCTTGCCAGCGGTGTAGTTCCACAGATTAGTGTTATCTTTGGTCCGTGTGCAGGTGGTGCCGTTTATAGTCCCGCACTGACAGACTTTATCATGATGACCGAGCAGAACTCGTATATGTTCATCACCGGTCCGAAAGTGGTTAAGTCTGTTACGGGTGAGGATGTCAGTGTAGAAGACCTCGGCGGTGCAAAGGTTCATGCTACCAAGTCGGGTGTTACTCATTTTGTAGCCGCTACCGAAGAGGAGGCTATTGCTGAAGTACGCCGATTGGTTAGTTTTATACCACAGAACAATATGGAAGAGGCTCCGTTGGTACAATGTACCGATGACCCTATGCGTATAGAAGAGGCACTAAACGAGATTGTTCCCGACGATCCAAACAAGCCTTACAACATGAAGGACATCATCAACCTTATCGTTGATAACGGCGACTTCATGGAGGTTCAGAAAGACTATGCCAAGAATATCATCTGTGGTTTCGCACGTTTCAACGGTCGTTCCACAGGTATTATTGCCAACCAACCAAGTTGGCTTGCCGGTGTATTAGACTGCGATGCAAGCCGTAAGGCAGCACGATTTGTACGCTTCTGCGATGCTTTCAATATCCAGATACTCACGCTTGTCGATGTACCGGGGTTCCTCTGCGGAACAGGACAAGAGTATGCCGGCATTATTGACCATGGGGCTAAACTGATGTTCGCATACGGTGAGGCTACTGTGCCTAAAGTTACGGTAACCATTAGGAAGTCTTATGGTGGCAGTCATATCGTGATGAGTTGCAAGCAACTTCGTGGCGATGCATGCTATGCATGGCCTAATGCAGAAATTGCCGTTATGGGTGCGAGTGGTGCCGTAGGTGTACTGCAAGCCAAGGCTATCAAGGCTATTGAGGACCCCGAGGAGAAGAAGAAATTCATCGCAGAGAAAGAGGCAGAGTATCGAGACTTGTTTGCAAGTCCATACCAAGCCGCTAACCGTGGGTATATTGACGATATCATTGAGCCTCGTAATACGCGTAAGCGCATTATTCACGCCTTTGAGAACTTGCAGACCAAGCGTCTGACAAACCCATTGAAGAAACACTCTAATATCCCCTTGTAGTTATGATTCTATTAGAAGTTTCGACGGAAGTTACAGGCATAACTCCGTTTATATGGATGGTTACGGGTATCGGGTTTCTGCTCGTGTTGGTGCTGTTGTATATCTTTGTCTATGTTATGAAGATGATGGGCTGGATTATGCAGCCCCGCGTCAAGCCTAAAGGCAAAGACGCAGAGACACATGCAGAGAGTGTGGCTCATACGCAGAAAGATGATACGGAGCATATCACACTTACGGCAGACAGTACGGCGGCTATTGCATTAGCACTCCACCTGTATTATAATAGCGTGCACGATGAAGAAAGCACCAAAACGATTGTTCAACCTCACCGTACGCAATGGAATAACAAGATGTACGGTATGAATAACTTGCATAGATAATGAAATCATTTCAATTTACTATTGATGGTCGTAAGTTTGATACGACTGTCAATGAAATAAACGGCGGAATGGCAGAGGTAACCGTAAACGGTACCATCTTCCATGTGGCGATAAACCAAGCAAAGAGTATTGCTTCCGTTAAACCTACTGTTGCCAAGACTCCCTCGACTACAGTAGTAGCGCAAGCAGGGGGTAATGTTGCTATCAAGAGTCCGCTACCCGGCAGCATTGTCAAGGTAGTTGTCAGCGCAGGACAGACTGTAAAGAAAGGCGACTTGCTGCTTACCATGGAGTCCATGAAGATGGAGAACAATGTATCCAGTGAGTATAGCGGTACGATCAAGAGCGTACTTGTTCAGCCCGGACAGAATGTGATGCAGGACGACAAACTTGTTGAGATTGAGACTTCTGCTGTAGATGCTGCTCCTGTAGCACCCAAGGTAGAGGCTGCAAAGCCTGTTGCCACACCGAAGGTAGAAGAACCCAAGCCTATTGTTCCAGAAACGGGAGGCTCTGTCAGTGGTAAGAAGATTGTTTCTCCGTTACCCGGTTCCATTATCAAGGTGATGGTAAGCGAGGGACAGTCGGTGAAGAAAGGTGATACGCTGCTTACTCTGGAATCGATGAAGATGGAGAATGCCGTACAGTCAGATTGTGACGGTGTAGTAAGCAAGATTGCTGTCGTTGCCGGACAGAATGTAATGCAGGACGACCTGCTTGTTGTACTTGGTTAATTGAGATACAACGATGTGGAGTGATGTATTAAATTTCTTCCAGACGATGGGGTTTATGAATGCGGACTGGCGTCAGTTTGTGATGCTGTTCGTGTCATTTCTTCTGCTTTATTTGGCTATTAAGAAGCAGTATGAACCCCTTTTGCTCTTGCCTATTGCATTTGGTATGTTGCTTACCAATCTACCGAATGCGCACATGTTTAATCAAGAGTTATGGGACTTGTTTTTGGCGCAAGAGTTGTTTTACGACCCTAATGTTATAGAAAGTAGTCAGATATCGAACATTTTAGAGGCTTTTCGTGACGGTATTCTGGTAGATGCCGCACACCATACGGAAGGCATGACTGCCATTACTAACCCCTTTTATCATAGTTATGGGGCAGTGATGAAAGAAGCAGGTTTGTTGGATGTGCTATATATCGGCGTGAAGGCAGGTGTTTATCCGTGTCTTATCTTCGTTGGTGTTGGTGCGATGACAGACTTTGGTCCGCTGATTGCCAATCCCAAGTCGCTAATGTTGGGTGCGGCTGCACAGTTGGGTATTTTTGCTACATTCTTGTGCGCTAATGCTTTAGGTTTTACGCCTGCAGAGGCTGGTTCTATCGGTATTATCGGTGGTGCAGATGGTCCTACTTCTATCTTCCTGACTTCGAAGTTGGCTCCTCATTTGCTCGGTCCTATTGCGATTGCGGCATATTCGTATATGGCGCTTGTTCCGGTTATTCAGCCGCCTATTATGCGACTTTTGACTACCAAGAAAGAGCGTGCTATCAAGATGAAGCAACTCCGCTCGGTAAGCAAGACTGAGAAGATTGTTTTCCCTATAATTATTACGGCTATTGTGTCGCTTGTGTTGCCTGATGCAGCACCCTTGATCGGTTGCCTTATGCTCGGTAACTTGATGAAAGAGTGCGGTGTTGTGGACCGTTTGAGCAAGACGGCGCAGAACGAACTGATGAACATCGTGGTTATCTTCCTTGGTTTGTCGGTCGGTGCTACCGCTACAGGTGCTACATTCCTGAATGTAAAGACCTTGCTTATTCTTGCAATGGGTATCGTTGCATTCAGTATTGCTACTGCCGGTGGTGTGCTGTTTGCCAAACTGATGAACCTCTTCTCGAAGGACAAAATCAACCCGCTTATTGGTTCTGCTGGCGTTAGTGCCGTACCTATGGCAGCGCGTGTAAGCCAAATTGAAGGGCAGAAAGCAGACCCGAGTAACTACTTGCTTATGCACGCTATGGGTCCGAATGTGGCCGGTGTGATAGGTTCTGCAGTGGCAGCGGGTATTCTTCTGAGTATGCTCGGATAATAACTTTTCGTTTGATGGAGCGTTGTCGTAAGTGAGGCAACGCTCCTTTTTTTTCATTTTATATCTAAATTAATCAGAGTATGGACACCCAAGAGATTGTACTCCGACTTCAAAACAAGGGAGTTAAGCCGACGGTTAATCGTATTTTAGTCTATCAAACACTTGTGCGGTTGGGTCGTCCTGTGAGTCTGCGGGATTTGGAGGATGAAATGCTCACGCTCGACAAATCGAGTATATTCCGTGTACTGACACTGTTCGCTGATAGCGATGTGGTGCATGCATTTGAGGATGGACGCGGGATATTGCACTATGAACTCTGTCAGCATTATGAGGGGGAGTGTCATCATACAGACGGGCATCTTCATTTCTATTGCGAGACCTGTCAGCAGTCGTTTTGTCTTGAGGGGAGCCCTATTCCTCCTATTCATTTGCCTGAAGGGTTTCAGCCCCATTCCATTTCTTTTGTTATTAAGGGAGAGTGTCCTGCCTGTGCAAGAAAGCGCAGGTAGGGGTTGCGTAGGGTGTTGTTTGTGGCTACGCCGTTCGGTTGTTTTTCAGTTGAAGTTTTGGAGTATTTTCTTCATTTCTTTTGCTTGAAGCGAGCAGGACTACAACAGTGAACACACCACATCGGTGATGGGAAAGGGTAATCCGACCGTTGAAGATATGATAGCCGCAGTGCAGTCTATCCGTATCCCACGCAAGACCGCCGTTAATATTATCGAAGGTATCTCGGCTTCGATAAGGTAAATGCGCCCAATGGGCGTGTACTATATTTCAGTAAGAAACTATAACAACTCGGCGTTGGGGAGTAACTTAACTGAAAAAGTGAAGGGAAAATCCTACATATTTCTTTATTTTTTGTGCGAAGGTATATGCTGGATAGGATGTTAGAAAGATGAGGTTATAGTTCCATTTGCTTTAATGACAGACAAATGTACTGAAAAAACTTTCCCGAATAATCAGTAATATCAGTTATGAGAAAGTCTCCTATCTTGAAATCTTTAATAGAGCTATTTGTAAATTCTTCAAACTCTTGAGCATTTAATGAAAACAATACAGCATATAAGTAACGATTTTCTTCTACATCATATTCTTGTCGAGTTTCTACATCGAATTGCTTCTTATTGCCATTACTCAAAAAGATATAACATACATCGTCTAATTTGACATTTCCCCTATTGGTAACAATCCCCAAGCCAATGTTATATTCATTTGCTGACATTTTTCCCGCAGCAGCTTTTAGATATGTATACTTGTGTTCATCAATATTTACAGGCTCAGTAACATAACTATATGAATTGTTGAAATTATCTCTATTAAACGATACGAATTGATCAAAAAAGGCTTTACTATAGTACAGTTCTTGAAAAGCAGTATATAGTCCACCTATCCTCCAACGATAACACCTTTGTACATATAAATTAGAATTATCCAGCTTGTCTTCCAATACAAACAAATAACCATTTCCAAAAAGATCTTCTACATCATATATTATATCTTTGACAATGTACTTTCTTCCTGCATATTGTATTAAATCATCACTATCAATTTCTCTCTTAGTATCTTTCCTTTTGTAATTATAACCTGCATAAACATTTCTCGTATTCTTTAATGTAACTATTTGACCTTTATAACTCTGTAATAAAGGGTCAAAGAAATTCTTAAGTTTCTCATCTTGTAGTTTTTCAATTTTACTTGCAAAACCGAAAGCAATTAAATCCCATACTTGAGCATAGGAAAGAATAGTAAAAGATAATAACAGCAGACTAAGAATGTACTTCTTCATAGCAATAATTATTTGTAAATTGGTTTGCAAAACTACTCAAAATTACTGACTTACGCTAATTATTCATCAAAAAAGTCTAAAAAGTTTACTTTTTCATAAAACAGACATTTCTGGCAGTTACAAAAACACTTCTTTACCATTGATTTGGAGGATACAGACATTACGGATTTGGCGGATTTGACATGATGTGAGGAGTTTGATTGTGTGTGTGTGTAGGAGGGGGGGGGAGCAGTGCGCTGATAGTTGCTATCTGCAAAATAGAAACAATATGTGATTCTGCTACTCTCATCGGAACACCCCACTTACTGCGGCAAGTGTAGTGTATTTTATTTGAAGTATGTAAATGGTTTTGTTTTTAAGTTGAGAGAAGTTGTTTGTTGATGAGTTTAGTAGTTTTGAAGTAGTTTAATTGGTTGAATGGGTTAATAGGTTAAACGGTAACATATTGTTTGGTCCGCGAAAGGGAGTTGAGAGCCATAGCACGCTATGGCTCTACAGCGAGCATAAGCGATGGATGAAACAT
>CAVEFV010000035.1:0-23300 GCA_963615025.1 Firmicutes bacterium CAG:95
TCTCCTTGTTGCTGCCCGTGTACATGAACCACTCGCAGCCGAGGTCGTCGGTGAGCAGTTTGTTGTTCTGCCCTGTGAACTGCGAGAGTGCCGTGGTGGCGTATGTGGTGGCGTCGGAGGCAGGTACCCACTTGGTAACGATAGACTGTATGGTGTCGCAGTGGTACTTGTCAATATACGACTGCAGGTTCTTGAGGGCTGCCCGAAAGCCATACGCCATCGTGGTGAACTGCTCGAAAGCCCCGTCGGTGTTCTCAGCGGCAGGGACTTTGCCCTTCCACCGGTTCGACGACAGGCGCAGGTTCAGAGGATTGTTGTTGCGATAGCCACGGGCGGACTGATTGTAACTTGTGGAATGTTCGATGTTCATATTGTTTCCTTTGGCAGCGGGGGCATTGCTTGGGTTGGTACGCGTGAGGGTCTCTCGCAACTCGCGCGTCACGATATAGATGACGACGCTGGCGACTATGCCTATCATCACTACCGCAACAATGCTTCCTATATTCGTCCTATATAAAACCTTCGAAATACATAGTATTGACGGGGCTTTGCAGAAGGTAGGTGCAAGGATAGTGGTATGGAGAAGAAAGTTAAACAATTATAAATGCCATCGGTAGGGGAAAGGAGTCGGTCGGGAGATACTGTATCCCTAAAAAAGGGGATGAAGGACAGGTGAAAATACTCGATTTATGGGATTGCGGGTAGTTGTAGGAAGGTGTACCTTTGCAGCGTTCGAAGTTAGTTTATTGTATATCAGAATCAAGACATTATCTTATGTATCGGTGAGTGTAGTAGGATGCACTCACCGATGATTCTATTCTTTTCTTTGCAGGAAGCGTTTTCGTAAGTGTATTTTTTGTTTTATCTTTGTGGGCAAGAAGTTAGTGCATCGTGCGATGATAAGAAGACGATTATTGTTGGCTATAATATTGTGTGTTATAGCCATTTGTGAAGCGTTTGCCATAGACCAGCAAGGGTTGGCTGACAGTGTAAGTCATTATGTGCAACAATATGCCTCAATAGGCAATTTGGCGGTGCAACGCATTCGTGTGCAGAATAATACGGCAAAGGTTTTCTTCACCAAGAACTTGAGCGGCATACCTTTTACGCCCGTTATTGCGGATGATGTACACGAGATAGCGAAGTACTTTATCTTCCCCGATGAAGACGGAGAGGTGTTTGTATTTACGGACGGTTACGAGATTTCGGAATTGGTATTGAGCCGCAGTCTTCCCAAGAACAAGCGTAGGGCACCATACAGGCTTTCGAAGAGCATTCCGTTAGTGCAGAACACTTCTACGCCAAACGACCCGAACAGAGGCTTGGAGGGGGTACATCTGGTAGTATACGGGAGTCATGGTCTGTTCTTTAACCAGAGCCGTGAGACATGGATGTTTCAGCGTGCGAGGTTGTTTACGACTGTGGAGGATTTGTACACCTCATCCTATACGATGCCTTTTCTTGTGCCGATGTTGGAGAATGCTGGTGCCATTGTTTTGCAACCGAGAGAGCGTGATACGCAGACTATCGAGGTAGTGGTGGATGAGCGAGATGAAGAGCAAGTGGCTTATTCTACGAATTGGCGTTTCCGTAAAGACGGAGGCTTCGGTCATAAAGCGAACAATGAGCCTTTGTACGAGGGGGAAAATCCGTTTACTATGGGCGGATATGCGCAGACAGCCACGACCAATGAGAGAGATAAGGTGCAGGTATTCAGTTATTATCCCGATGTACCGAAGCGGGCAGAATATGCGGTTTATGTATCATACAAATCATTTGCGAACAGTACGCAGAAAGCCCAATACAGCGTATATCATAACGGGCAAGTAACGACCTACACTGTCAATCAGCGTATGGGAGGGGGTACATGGATATATCTTGGTACCTTCGAGTTTTCCACGAACAGAGAAGAGAACAGGATAGAAATCAGCAACTACGGGAAAAGCGGGGAGACGGTAACCACCGACGCCGTGAAAGTTGGCGGGGGTATGGGTAGTGTGGCACGGTACAGCAGTCCGAACAACATAGCCAATGTTCCCTCTTCAAAGCGTTCCAAACAGAAAGAGTACGAAGTACCTTTTGTCGCTTATTCCGATACGATGCACGCCTATCGGAGCGATATGCCCCGATACATGGAGGGTGCTAGATATTGGCTGCAATATGCGGGCATCCCTGACTCGGTCTATAACTATACACACAGCCACAATGACTACACTGATGACTATACATCAAGAGGGCGATGGGTGAACTATTTGGCCGGAGGGTCGGAGGTTAATCCCGATAATCCCGGTTTAGGGATACCCGTCCATCTGTCATTGGCTTTTCATACCGATGCGGGCATACGGCGCAATGACAGTATTATCGGCACGCTATTGATCTACACTAATCACAGCGATAACGATGAGATGACCTACCCTACCGGCGTGAGTCGATTGGCTGCGCGCGACTTTGGGGACTACATCCAGACACAAATCGTAAACGATGTTCGTTCTATCTTCGCTCCTGAGTGGAACCGTCGGATGTTGATGAACTCTTCTTACAGTGAGTGCCGTAACCCCGAAATGCCTGCACTGATATTGGAATTGTTGTCGCATCAGAACTTTGCGGACATGCGATACGGGTTAGACCCTCGTTTCAGGTTTGCGGTAAGCAGAGCCATCTACAAAGGTATCGTGCGCTTTATTCATGAGCAGTACAATACGACCTATTGCATACAACCTCTGCCCGTGAAAGATTTCGGCATGCACTTTACCGACTATACCCTCTCTGATAGTATCTGCTTGACTTGGAAACCTACTCACGACAGTATCGAACCGACGGCAGAACCGCAATACTATATCCTCTACACCCGCAAGGACTCTTCCGACTGGGATAACGGTATCTGCGTACAGGACACACGCTATACTCTGGCACTGCAAAGGGGAGTGCGGTATGACTTTCGTGTAGTGGCAGCCAATCGGGGAGGTATCTCGATGCCTTCGGAGACCTTGTCGGCGTATATCGCACCTGAAGAGAAGGGGCGTATATTGATTATCAACGGCTTTACGCGTGTGAGTGCGCCCGAGAGTTTCACGATAGACTCCACCTACGCAGGATTTTATCGCACCTACGGAATACCCTATGGCACCGATATTGCCTACATAGGTGAGCAGTACGAGTTCCAAAGGAACAAGATATGGAAGAGCGACGATGATGCAGGCTTCGGCTCGTGTTATTCGAACTTGAGCGATATGCTGTTCGTTGGCAATACCTTCGCCTACCCTGTCATGCACGGTAAGGTGTTGCAGCAGTTGGGGTTCACCTACCTGTCTTGTTCCGCCTCGTCGGTTGACTCTATCCCTGCTGATTTTCAGTTGGTGGATATCATCATGGGACAACAAAAGGAGTGCGTTCTTGGCACACAGAAACAGATGGTGGACTTCAAAACATTCGACAAGAAACTGCAAAGTGCCGTCAGTCGTTACGCCGCCCATGGAGGCAACTTGCTGATTAGCGGCTCGTACATCAGTACTGACCTTGCCCATAATCCCCGTGCCAATGCGCAAGACTATCAGTTCCTTACGGAGCAGTTGCATAGCGACTATCGCACCCGTAACGCATCGAAGTCGGGTGTGGTTACTTTTGGTAAGAAGAAGTATCAACTGCAGACAACCATCTCTCCCACTGTCCTGTATTGCGAGAACGCCGAAGGACTCACGCCCAAAGGCGCACAAGCCAAAGTGGCTGCCCGATACGCAGACAGTGGCGTCTGTGCAGGTGTCTCATACCATAATGGCAACCAACTCCTCCTATTCGGCTTCCCGTTGGAGTGCGTGCAAGAGTTTGAGGCAATATATGCTGAATGTATTCATCACTTTTTCCAAAACGATAAACCATGAAAAAGAATAAGTCCCTACCCCTTTTCGAGGCGATAGAAATAACGGATATTGCTGCTGAAGGAAAAGCAATGACACGCATCAACGATTGTGTCGTCTTCGTTCCCTATTGCGTGCCGGGAGATATCGTTGACATACAGATTACCAAGAAGAAACATAACTACATGGAAGGCCGTGTTGTGCGGTTTCAGCACTACTCGCCTACCCGATGCCAACCGGTCTGCATTCACTTCGGA
Source organism: Firmicutes bacterium CAG:95 (assembly GCA_963615025.1). Lineage (GTDB taxonomy): Bacteria > Bacteroidota > Bacteroidia > Bacteroidales > Paludibacteraceae > Colicola. The sequence goes on from CAVEFV010000035.1 coordinate 4,112, forward strand.
GAGTGTGGCGGATGCAAATGGCAGATATTGCCTTACGAGGAACAGATAAAGTATAAGCAGAAGCAGATAGAAGACAACCTGCGCCGTATCGGCAAGATACAACTGCCGACCATCTCTCCTATTCTCGGCTCTAAACATATCTACGCCTATCGTAACAAGTTGGAATTCACTTTCTCAGACAAACGATGGGTCAGTTGGGAGAAGATAAATCAGGCAGGAGGTATCGAGCATATCACAAAGGACAATGGATTAGGCTTTCACATACCTAACTGCTTCGACAAAGTATTGGACATCACAGAATGCCACTTGATGGACGATACCAACAACCGTATTCGGAACACGGTCCGTGATTACGCCAACCTGCATCATCTCACCTTCTTCGACCTGAAGCAGCAAACGGGCTTCTTGCGCAACCTAATCATCCGCAATAACCATAAGGGAGAATATATGCTCATTGTCGTCTTTGCGGAAGAGCATCCCGAAGAGCAGGAGGCACTCCTCTCAATGCTGCACAACACCTTCCCCGAGATTGTATCCTTGCTCTATGTCATCAACAACAAATGCAACGACACCATCCAAGACCTCACCGTCCATACCTATTACGGCACAGACTATATCATGGAAGAAATGGAAGGCTTGCAGTTTAAGGTCGGACCCAAATCGTTCTACCAGACCAATACTGAGCAGGCGCATATCTTGTACCAAGTCGTACGACTCTTTGCCCAACTGCGAGGCGAAGAGTTAGTCTTCGACCTCTATACAGGCACAGGCACTATCGCTAACTTCGTGGCAAATATGTCGAAGCATGTCGTAGGTATCGAGTATGTACCGGAGGCTATCGAAGATGCCAAAGTCAATTCCGAAATAAACAACATCCATAACACCACCTTCATCGCTGGCGACATGAAAGACATCCTCAGCGAAGCCTTCCTGCAACAACAAGGACGCCCCGATGTCATCATTACCGATCCGCCACGAGCCGGAATGCACGAAGATGTCATAAAGACCATACTTCTTGCGGCACCCCGTCGCATAGTCTATGTCAGTTGTAACCCTGCTACGCAAGCACGCGACATAGCCCTGCTCGATGCGGAGTACCAGGTAACCCGTATCCAGCCCGTTGATATGTTCCCGCACACCCAACATGTCGAGAATGTAATCCTGTTGGAGAAAAGATAACACACCACTACACGATGCTGAATAGCAAAAAATCCGTTATATTCACTTTTAATTTATTACCCTATGAAAAAGTTATGTTTTGCCTTAATGGCAGTAGTCGCAATGAATTTTGTTTCTTGCACACCTCCTGTGGAGAACCCACCTGAACCGAATCCAAAAGCAGACACCACCTTTGTCGCTGAAGAGATTCTCTATCGGGTTTCCTGCTCACCGGCGATATTCAAAATTGCGGATGTCAAATTAGAGTATATCGCCTTCCCTGACTCCAACGATATCAAAACGGTCAACATCACAGACAATTGGAATAGCGATGTCTATTCCGCCATATCCGGTACCTTCGGTATGCGCATAACCTTCACACCCAAAGAGGAATTAAACATCACCGACGACCTGTTCGATGAGGAAAAAGGAGCGTATCTCTATCTCGACTATGGAACACGAGATGTATTCAAAGAGGGATATGCCACCGAATTCTACTATTCCAACTTCGTGAGGTTCGACCTGCGTGGAAAGATAAAACAAAAAGACTATCTCAATAAGGAAGAGATTAGCCATGCATCGGACGCAGTGGCTTATTCTTTCGAATACGATTCGGAAACCAATAGGATTCGTCAGCAAAGCATTAAAGGCTTCTGGGACAAGAGGTAACACTACCCACGCCCATCGCTTCTACTCAAGACCCTGTAACCTCCGTTATAGGGTCTTGATTTTTCCTGTCTGGCAACCCGACACATACCTATCAACTTCCAACTCTCAACTGCACTCAACATACAACCCTCAACCGAAGCAAGACAGTAAGCATACTTTTGCTACTTTCTTTGGGTGATTCTTGGGTGATTGTTGGGTGATTATTGGGTGATTATTGGGTGATTCTTGGGTGATTACCGAACCAACCACATATCAACAACCACACACAAAGCAATAAATATGACACCTCAAACTGACAATATGACAGATGAAAACTGACACGCAACCAATAATTCCCGTTTGGCATATCATTTGCCCTCATACGGGTGTCGTTCAACAAACCAACGACACAGCAAACAAATTCAAGAATTAATAAACTATTAAAACATTAAGAATATGAGCAAAATTATTGGAATCGACTTAGGAACAACCAACTCCTGCGTTGCTGTGATGGAAGGCAACGAACCTATCGTAATTGCTAACTCGGAAGGCAAGCGTACTACGCCTTCTGTTGTGGGATTTGTAGATGGTGGCGAGCGCAAAGTAGGAGACCCTGCCAAGCGTCAAGCCATTACCAACCCTACCAAAACCGTCTATTCTATCAAGCGTTTCATGGGCGAGACCTACGACCGCTTGTCGAACGAAATAGCCCGTGTACCATACAAAGTAGTCAAGGGCGATAACAACACGCCGCGTGTGGATATCGACGGACGACTCTATACCCCACAAGAGATTTCGGCTATCATCCTCCAAAAGATGAAGAAGACTGCCGAGGACTATCTGGGGCAAGAGGTTACGGAAGCCGTTATTACCGTACCTGCGTACTTCAACGACAGCCAGCGTCAGGCCACCAAAGAGGCCGGCGAGATTGCAGGCTTGAATGTGCGCCGTATCGTCAACGAGCCTACGGCAGCCGCTCTGGCGTACGGTCTCGATAAGTCTAACAAGGATATGAAGATTGTAGTCTTCGACTGCGGTGGTGGTACCCACGATGTCAGCGTCCTGGAATTGGGCGACGGCGTCTTCGAGGTAAAGGCTACCGATGGTGATACCCACCTGGGTGGTGATGACTTTGACCATCGTATCATCGATTGGCTCGTACAAGAGTTCAAGAACGAGAACGGCGGGGCTGACTTGAGCAAAGACCCGATGGCTATGCAGCGTCTGAAAGAGGCTGCCGAGAAGGCAAAAATCGAGTTGTCCAATACTACTTCGACCGAAATCAACCTGCCGTACATTATGCCGGTGAACGGTGTGCCTGCACACTTGGTAAAGACATTGACCCGTGCAAAGTTCGAGCAACTGATTGACGACCTGATTCAGCGTACGATTGCTCCGTGCCGTACTGCATTGCAGAAGGCAGGCTTGAACACGAGCGACATCGATGAGGTGATTCTTGTAGGTGGTTCGACCCGTATCCCGGCTATCCAACAAGCCGTTGAGAAGTTCTTCGGCAAGACTCCGAACAAGGGTGTTAACCCCGATGAGGTAGTGGCTGTCGGTGCAGCTATCCAAGGCGGTGTGCTGACGGGCGAGGTAAAGGATGTCCTTCTGCTGGATGTTACGCCTCTAAGCCTCGGTATCGAGACGATGGGCGGCGTGATGACCAAGATGATTGAGTCCAACACCACCATCCCGACCAAGAAGACCGAGACCTTTACTACGGCTGTTGATAATCAGCCGAGTGTAGAGATTAAGGTGCTGCAAGGTGAGCGTCCTATGGCTGCACAGAACAAGCAGATCGGTATCTTCCACTTGGACGGCATTATGCCTGCCCGTCGTGGTGAACCGCAGATTGAGGTTACTTTCGATATTGATGCCAACGGTATCCTGAATGTAACCGCCAAGGATAAGGCTACGGGCAAGGAGCAGAAGATTCGTATCGAGGCTTCGAGCGGCTTGTCGGATGATGAGATTAAGCGTATGAAGGCAGAGGCAGAAGCCAATGCCGAGGCAGATAAGCGCGAGAAAGAGCGTATCGACAAACTGAACAAGGCAGACGCTACGATCTTCCAAACCGAGAAGCAGTTGGCTGAACTGGGCGACAAACTGCCTGCCGACAAGAAAGCACCGATTGAGGACGCTTTGAAGAAACTAAAAGAGGCGTACGAGAAGAAGGATGCTGACGCATGCGAGGCTGCCAACAACGAACTGATGACTGCTTTCCAAGCCGCAAGTGCAGAGATGTACAACGCTCAGAACGCCGGTGCAGGCGCAAGCAACGCCGACTTCAGCGGTGCGCAGAATGGTGGCTTCAACGGCAACAACACCAACTCGAACAACGGCAACAACGACGGCGGTGCCGAAGATGTTGACTTCGAGGAAGTGAAGTAACCCCGCAGGCTATCCAAGCGAAAAGAACAACGCACGAAACGTAATTTCAAAAGAGACTGTTTGACCAAAGTCAAGCAGCCTCTTTTTTTGTTGTATATGTATATATTATATATGGGGGGTCGCCCGACCGGATATGCGCACTGCAACTGGGGATGTGAAGCGTAAGGCAGGTGTGCATAGCACACTGAGTGCCGTAGCGATACGAAGCCCGGCGGGCTGAGTAGAACTCCTTATCGCCTCGCCTGCGGCTATAGACTTTCAACTACCCACTCTCAACTGCACTCAACTCTCAACAGGGCGAAGCCCGCTCAACACTAAACTAAATAACCATTTGCATATCTCTAAAATAAGTACTATCTTTGCAGCGCAAAACTCACGCGATGACTTTCGTTGACGGACATAGCGTTGTCCCGAGAAAGGGGTAGGGTGGTTTTTGTGTACTACATATTGATGCGTTTGACAACAACCCCGACGCAACCTGTAAGGTTGTGGTGGAGAGCGGAATCAACGAGCACAATAATGATGGCAGAGCCATCAGTCGGCGTGCGAGTTTGATGAACGCGAGTTGCCGGACGCGAAAAAGCGTTTGCTAACGCTTGCAATTCGACCATTGGAACCTGAGAAATTTCAACAAGTCATTCGAAAGCAAGAATTAGTAGATGCTCATGGGTGTATCCACACTTGCGTGTACCTATTATGGGTATGCGTCAAGTACGATATACACGCGTGGGTTTCTGCAAGTATCTTCGATGACACGGTTTTCTCAGGACCACAATGGCGGATTTACAAACAGAAGTCCGCGTTTTTTGTGTGCCTATAGGTGAACGAAAGAACAGACTACAACGGAGTATGTCGATAGCCGAATAACAAAGTGGAGACAGACTAAATGTAATAAGTATGGCGCAATTTGTCATTATCCGAGGCACACAGAACTCGGGCAAAACTACCACCGCATGGATGGTGTATCAGTATCTGTCGCCGATGACAGACCACGGCAGTTACCACATTTTCAATGTATGGAACGGCGAAGTTCGCACACCCGCTCCTATTCCTTATCTCCTCAATGTGCGCGAAGAAGACGGACGCCCCGACTTTAAGGCTATCCTGACTATCCTCGGCAAGAAAGTGGGGATTATTAGTGAGGGTGATTTTGCAGAGACCGTAGAACAAAATGTGGACGACTTTCTACAACGCGGCGTGGATATTATCATCTGTTGCACACGCAGTTACAACCGCGAGAACTCCTCCTATCGTATGATAGCAGAAAAGTACGCTCCACATTACCCGGTACAAGACTTTTGGGTAACATGGGACGAAGACCCCGCCAAGATGTGGGAGGTGAAACAACCTACCGCCCTGCATGTGGTGGAGTTCGTACTGCATATTCTTCTCAATCAACATAACACCGATAACGAATAAAGCAAAAGTATTATGAAAAAGGACATTTTATTAACGCTCATCGCGTTATTCTGTGTCGTTTTGTATGCACAGGCTGGTATGGTAGTACAAATTGGGGACCTGTATTATGAACTTTATACTAATACGGCAACCGTAACTTCACCAGTAAATTCGTCCCCAAAAAACATCTACATTCATTCTACTGTTACATATTTCAGCAAAACTTACAGCGTAACGAGCATTAGAGATCGTGCTTTCTATAATTGCGAAAGTCTTACCTCTATCACTATCCCAAATGGCGTAACGAGCATTGGGAGTAGTGCTTTCTATGGTTGCACCGGTCTTACCTCCATTACTATTCCCAATAGTGTAACAAGTATTGGAAGTAGTGCTTTTGAGGGTTGTACAGGCTTGTCAAACATTTCTGTTCCTGGTAGTGTGGAAACTATAGAAGAAAATACTTTTGCAGGCTGCACAGGACTAACTACGGTCGTTTTAGAATATGGAATCAAAAATTTGGAAGGACGCGGTTATCGATACACCAAATATGGTGCATTCAAAGGTTGTTCGAGTCTTGTTTCTATTATTATTCCGGAAAGTGTGACGAATATCGGGAGTTGCACTTTTTGTGACTGCACGAGTATTCCCTCTATTACTATTCCCAATAGCGTAACAGGTATTGGGGCTTATGCTTTCTATGGTTGCACAAGTCTTACCTCTGTTACTATTCCCAACAGTGTAACGAGTATTGGAGAGAGTGCTTTCTATAAATGCACGGGTCTTAAATCTGTTACTATCGGCGATAGCGTAACGAGTATTGGAAACATTGCTTTCTCTGGTTGCACGAGTCTTACCTCTGTTACTATTGGCAATAGCGTAACGAATATTGGAGATTCTGCGTTCTATGAATGCACAGGTCTTACTTCTGTTGCTATCCCCAACAGCGTAACGAGTATTGGAGATTATGCTTTCTATAATTGTAGTGGTCTTAAATCTATTACTATGGGCAATAGCGTAACGAGTATAGGAGATAGGGCTTTCTTTTATTGCACAGGTCTTACTTCTGTTACTATCCCCAACAGCGTAACGAGTATTGGATATGAGGCTTTCTATCGCTGCTGGAGTCTTAAATCTATTACTATCGGCAACAGCGTAACGAGTATTGGAGGTTCTGCTTTCTATGGTTGCACAGGTCTTGTGCAGACAAACTACACAGGTGATATAGCCAGTTGGTGTGCAATATCATTTAGAACTAGTTTCGCTAACCCTATCTATTATTCACATAATGTCTACATTAATGGGACAAAAATTACAGATTTGATGATTCCTGATAGTGTAACGAGCATTGGAGATTATGCTTTCTTTGATTGCACAAGTCTTACCTCTGTTACTATCGGCAACAGCGTAACGAGTATTGGATATGAGGCTTTCTCTGGTTGCACAGGTCTCAAATCTGTTATTATGGGCAACAGCGTAACGAGTATTGGAGATTATGCTTTCTATGGTTGCACGCGTCTTACCTCTGTTACTATTCCAAACAGTGTAACGAGTATTGGAAAGCTTGCTTTCTATAAATGCACGGGTCTTACCTCTGTTACTATCGGCAACAGCGTAACGAGTATTGAGAGCAGTGTTTTTGAGGGTTGCACGGGTCTTACCTCTATAACTATCCCCAACAGCGTAACGAGTATTGGATATGAGGCTTTCTATGGTTGCACGGGTCTTACCTCGGTTACTATCGGTAATAGCGTAACGAGTATTGGAAGCAGTGCTTTCAGTGTTTGCACAGGTCTTACCTCTGTTACTATTCCCAATAGCGTAACGAGTATTGGACAGAGAGCTTTCAATGGTTGCACAGGTCTTACCTCTGTTACTATCGGCGATAGCGTAACGAGTATTGGATATGATGCATTCTATCGTTGTACGGGTCTTACCTCAATTGTCGTTGCAAGTGGCAATACGATATATGATAGTCGTGAGAATTGTAATGCAATTATAGAAACCTCAACGAATACACTGATACAAGGTTGTAAAGCAACAACGATCCCTAATAGTGTAACAAGTATTGGAGAGAGTGCTTTCTATAGTTGCACAGGTTTTACCTCTATCACTATCCCTAACAGCGTAACGAGTATTGGAGATTATGCTTTCTATAATTGCACGGGTCTTACCTCTGTTATTATCGGCAACAGTGTAACGAGTATTGGAGAGAGTGCTTTCTACAATGTCCCCAATATCGTGTATAATGGTACTGCCACAGGCTCTCCATGGGGCGCAAGAAGCATTAATGGTTATGTGGAGGGCTATTTGGTCTATGCAGATGCCAAGAAGACCACACTATTGGTTTGCAGTAGTGCTGCAACGGATATTACTATCCCCAATAGCGTAACGAGTATTAGATATAATGCTTTTAGAGATTGTACGGATCTGTCCCATGTAGTGTGGAATGTGGATGAATATCGATATATTAGAAGCTTGACGGCGACCCCCTTTGTATATGGTAACGATTTTGATATCCGCAAGCAAATCACTTCATTCGTATTTGGCAAAGAAGTCGATAATATTCCTAACTGTCTGTGCAATGGTATGAGCAATTTGACCTCTATAACAATCCCTGATGGCGTAACGAGTATTGGACAGAGTGCTTTCTATGGTTGCACAGGTCTTAAATCTGTTATTATGGGCAATAGCGTAACAAGTATTGGGGCTTATGCTTTCCGGGGGTGTACGGCTCTTACCTCTGTTACTATCCCCAATAGCGTAACGAGTATTGAAGAGGCTGCTTTCTATGATTGCACGGGTCTTACCTCTATCACTATCCCCAACAGCGTAACGAGTATTGAAAGGGATGCTTTCAGGTATTGCACGGGGCTTACCTATATCCGAGTGGAAGCACAAACACCGCCTCAGTGTAATGGTAATGGAAACTATACTTTTTACAATGTCCCTAAAAATATTCCTGTATATGTGCCTTGTGGTACAAAAGATGCATATCAAAATAGTGCAGGTTGGTCTTCTTTTACGAATATCGTCGAAGAGCGTGAGTATAGTGTTACCATTCGGTCGTCTGCTAACGGGTCCGCAGAAATGCTTTCTTACACTTGCGACAACGAACTGACCATTCGGGGCACCGCTAACACTCATTATCATTTCATCCAATGGAGCGATGGTGATACCGATAACCCGCGTACCTTTGTGGTATTCCAAGACACTACTTTAACTGCAGAATTTGCAATAGACCAACACAATATTGGGGCAACAGCCCAAAATGGTTGCGTAGAAGGTGCTGGGACATACGACTATGGCTCAACTGCTACGCTAACAGCAGTCGCCGATGAGCATTACCACTTTGAGCGTTGGAACGATGGCAATACAGATAACCCACGAACTTTTGTTGTATTCCAAGATACCTCATTAACAGCCACATTTGCACCTTATCAATATGCTATATCTGCTACCGCTGAAAATGGAGATATAGAGGGTGCAGGTACATATGACTATGGCACAAGCATAACACTGACGGCTGTTGCAAATGAGCATTACCATTTCACCCAATGGAACGATGGCAATACCGATAACCCACGGACAGTATCAGTTGAGGGTGATGCAACCTATACGGCTGTGTTTGCGCCCAATCAATATACCATTTCCTCCACAGCCGAGAATGGTCGTGTAGAGGGCACTGGAAAATATGATTACGGCACAACCGCTACTTTGACGGCTATAGCCAATGAGCATTATCATTTTGTGCGATGGAGCGACGGTAATATTGACAATCCACGCACAATAACGATAGAGGGCGATGCTACCTACACTGCGGAGTTTGCTATTGACCAATTTACCATTACGGCTACTTGTGATATTCAATATGGTGAAGTTACCGGAGATGGTGTCTATGATTATGGTACTCGAATTACCTTAACTGCTATCCCCAATAGCGGTTATGAGTTCAAACAGTGGAGCAATGGCTTGACCTATAACCCCTATCGCTTCACGGTAGTTAGCGACCTTACCCTCGAAGCCGAATTTATCCCCGCCACGGCAATAGACAATATCTATGCCGATATGGATACCATCACCCCGCTTAAGGTGCTTATCAACGGGCAAGTCTATATACTTCGTGGTGGTAAAACCTATACTACAACCGGTCTCGAAGTGAACTAAGGGAATAACAATACATCATGAAACCGCACCATTAAGGGCTGCACATATTATTGTGCAGCCCTTTTTGAATAATCATCAAATTGCAAAACTCCGCACTCATCTATCCTCCCACCAAAAAAACGACCTATTTGGTATTATTTGACCTAATTTTTCGAGTATTTATCCCGCGCAGCCTTTATATGGACTATTAACGGTCAATTAACGGAGCAAAAAGCGTAGTCTTTAATGACCTTTTAACGATCATTAATGGAGCCCAAAAAAACGGCAGCCTATGTTGTTCCTATCGCTCATTGCGGTTCTATTCTCCGCAAATTTGCGGTGAATAATGCGCTTTTTCTCCGCAAAAGTTGCATATCTGCTCTTTTCGTTGTACCTTTGCCGATGATATATACGACTACCTCACAAGAAACTCGTAACTAAACTCGCAATCATTCGCAACTAATTTACAATAGTATGAGCGCAACCTATCTATGGCAACACGAACATTGGACGGCATTCTCTTGGGACAGCAGTAGGCTTTTGGATTTGCTCGGCAAGGCACATTACCTGCAGGGGCAACTGCTGGGGCGTATGAGTATGCTCGGTATGGAGGGGGTACAGCAGCAAATGGATTCCCTGACAGAGGAGATCATCGACTCTTCACGCATTGAGGGCGTCGACCTAAATCGCGATAGTGTTCGCTCGTCTATTGCCCGCCACCTCGGTGTGGATTTGCAAATAGACCATACGCCTGACCACTACACGGAGGGCATAGTGTCCGTTATGCTCCAAGCCACGCAGAACTATCGTCAACCCCTTACGGCAGAGCAACTCTTTGGCTGGCATGCAGCGTTGTTCCCCACAGGCTACAGCAATGGCTACAAACTTACTATCGGCTCGTGGCGTGTAGGCGACGACCCTATGCAGGTGGTGTCCGGAGCATTGGGGCATCAGAAGATACACTACCAAGCCCCACCGAGCAGCGAGGTACCGCAGATGATGACAACTTTCCTGCAGTGGGTAAACACAGACGACGGCACTGATGCCCTTATCCGTGCAGCATTGGCGCACTTGTGGTTTGTTACGATTCACCCCTTTGATGACGGCAACGGGCGTATCACACGCACAATCACGGAGATGATGTTGGCGCGTGCAGACCAATCTTCGCAGCGTTACTATAGTCTTTCTGCTGAAATCTTCCGTCGCCGAAAGGAGTACTACGAGGAATTGGAGCGTGCGCAACACGGCAGCAGCGATGTTACGGAGTGGGTTCGTTGGTTTCTGACCGCCCTAAATGCCTCTTTGGAGGAGGCTATCCGCACAACCGACCGAACTATACGGAAGACCGCCTTTGGGCAGCGTCTTGCGGATACGCCATTGAGCGAACGCCAACGAAAGGTGCTGAACAGGTTGTGGGACGACTTCACGGGCAAACTCAATACACAGAAGTGGGCAAAAATAAACCATTGCTCGCAAGATACCGCTTTGCGTGACATTCAAGACCTGATAGCCAAAGGCATACTCCGCAAGACCGACGAAGGCGGGCGAAGCACCAACTACGAACTCGTGCCATAACGAGACAAGAAACTGAGCCCTACATCCCAATTCACGGAAAGCCCGACCCGAATTATGCTTTTCGCTTGTCGCCATTTGCACAATCCAAAATTCCATTTGCACAATTCAAAATAATATAGTATTTTTGCAGCAAATTATAACACACATTTGCCTATGATAATACCCCCGCACCGATAAACGGTGCATGACATACAAAAACAGCGTAATAAGCCCAACTTGATTCTTTGAAAACTGGACACTTTCAAGAATTTATCTATTCAAGCACAGGTTTATGCACGCTCGCGTTACCAGCGTGAGTTTTCTGTGCGTAAATTTGAATAGATAAGGTAGTCCAGAACCTCAAAGAATCAAATGAAGCGAACGAAAGTTCACGCTTTTTTCGTGCCTACACATGAAACACAATCTATTCACCTTATATATTAACCGAGCCTCGCGCTCATAAAATTCAAACATTATGAAAACAAACAAAGTCAACGAAGTGCTAAAAGCAAAACAGGAACTATTCGAAGTTCAAGTAAGTCAAGAACTTACACAGTGGGGCAATAAACACGGAGTGATATTAAGCGAAAAAGCGTACACTAATGAGAGTGGATGCGGCTACATCTTCGAAATTAAATCATGCTCAAAGAGTTCTCTATGGAATGATTGTCAAATAAAGTTCGAATTTTGCAAAGGAGGTATGGAGGGCGCAAAGAATTTGATAGTGGGTATTATAGGGAAAAAGTTAGGGAATATTGAACCATATCGGGGAACAATCGACAAAAAGGCTTTTAGAAAGGCCGATTACCATGTTACTCGGACAAATAAGTATTGGTTAGTTTGGAAAGATGTGCCAGACTTTGAAACTATTACCGAAAAGGATCTCGCAGTCCAAACTATCGTCAATGCCATAACTGAACTACAATCTTTAGTGCCGTAATCAGAAAATAACTAATGTTATGAAAAAGAATATCTTACTAACGTTTATAGCATTGTTGAGCGTGGCATCTGCTCAAGCGTATGATTTCCAGTCCGGCGACCTATACTATAACATCACGAGTAGCGCCGAACCATACGCTGTAGAAGTAACCTACCAAAAGGCATGGTCAGAGGATAACTACAAAAGGCTAACATCGGTTACTATCCCCGCCACTGTAATCTATAATGGAGCAACCTACAATGTAACGGCTATTGGAAGTGGTGCTTTCGGAGGGTGTACTGGTCTTACATCTGTTGCTATTCCCCATAGCGTAACGAGTATTGAACAGTCTGCATTCTATGGTTGCACGGGTCTTACCTCTGTAACTATCCCCAATAGCGTAACGAGTATTGGAGGTATGGCATTCTTTATGTGTAGTGGTCTCACTTCCATTGCTATCCCCGATAGTGTAACGAGTATTGGGCATATGGCTTTCTTTGCTTGTACCAGTCTTACTGCTATTACTATTCCAAACAGCGTAACGAGTATTGGAATGAATGCTTTCACAGCTTGTACCGGACTTACCGTTTTGAAAGTAGACAATGATAATGCCGTATATGATAGTAGATACTCCTGCGATGCCATTATAGAAACCAGTAGTAATACTTTAGTGGCGGGCTGCAGGACAACTATTATTCCTAACAGCGTAACAAGTATCGGAGATTATGCTTTCTGTAATTGCACGGGTCTTAAATATATTACAATCCCAAATAGTGTAACAAGTATTGGAAGGTCTGCTTTCGGAGGGTGTACCGGTCTTACCTCTATTACTATTCCCAACAGCGTAACAAGTATTGGAGAGTATGCTTTCCATGGTTGTACCGGTCTTACATCTATGAAAGTGGACACTGATAATACCGTATTTGATAGTAGAAACACCTGCAATGCCATTATAGAGACCAGTAGTAATACTTTAGTGGCGGGCTGCAAGACAACTATTATTCCCAACAGCGTAACGAATATTGGAGTGTCTGCTTTCAGCGATTGCACGAGTCTTACATCTATTACTATTCCCAACAGCGTAACGAGTATTGGAGATGGGGCATTCTCGCGTTGCACCGGTCTTACCTCTATCCGAGTGGAAGCACAGACGCCGCCGCAATGTAGCGACCAAAGTTTTTACGACATCCCGAAAGATATTCCCGTATATATATCATGTGGCACAAAAGAGGCGTATCAAGCAGCTGATGGTTGGTCTGCATTTACTAATATCATCGAGGAACATGACTACGCTGCTACAATTCTGTCTTCTAATGAGGACTATGGAACAACTACGATTGTTTCATATACCTGCAACAACGAACTGACGATTCAGGCGACTGCTAACGAGCATTACCACTTTACCCAATGGAGCGACGGCAGTACAGATAATCCGCGCACGTTTGTGGTCGTACAAGATACTGCTTTAATGGCAATATTTGCTCCTAATCAATACTCTATTTCTGTCTCTTCAGAGTATGGTAGCATCCAAGGCGCAGGTAAATACGACTATGGCACAACCGCCACACTGATAGCAAAAGCAGACGAACATTACCATTTCACCCAATGGAACGATGGCAATACCGACAATCCTCGCAAAATAACGATAGAAGGCGATGCAACATACACTGCGGAGTTTGCTATTGACCAATTCACCATTACAGCTACTTGTGAACTTCAATATGGGGAAGTTACCGGGGGTGGTGTCTATGATTATGGTACTCCTATCACATTAACTGCCATTCCCCATAGCGGCTACGAGTTCAAGCAATGGAGCAATGGTTTGACCGATAACCCTTATCACTTCACGGTATTAGAAGACCTTACTCTTGAGGCAGTGTTTATTCCTTCTGCTGCTACAGCAATCGAAAATACCGAAATAGTCACCACTCCGCAAAAGGTTCTCATCAACGGTCAAATCTATATTCTCCGCAATGGCAGGACTTACACGCTGACAGGTACTAAGGTAGCGTAGAATACAAGACCGCCTTATGGACTATTAGATATTCTACCATCTCACGACTATTAGACAAATAGGTTCTAATCACATAGGCTGCCGTTTCGGGCAGTCTATGTGGTGTTATTTGACTTGTTTTTTCGAGTATTTGTACCAGCGCAGCCAATTAATGGTCAATTAACGGCCATTAACGGAGAAAAACACCGCGCAATTTTTAATGGCTTTTTAATGGTCATTCATGGAGAATACACCCCACTATTAACGACCAATTCAGGTAGCCCAAACATGCCGTTTATTACGATTTCGTACCCATTGATAAAAAGCCATCTCTGTCGAACCACCGTCGAAGCAGCGTCGAATCACCGTCGAACCACCTACGCCCCACAAAACATTCCGATTTTTAAGATTTCCGCCTCACCAACCTTCCCCGATTCCACCGCCGCCCCACACCAATCGCCCTACCAATATATTAATTTTGTATAGCATTTATCCTATTCCTTATCATCCTCCAACGCAAAAAGCACATTCCGTCATCCCCCAAAAGCACCTAAATCCATTCAAAAAAACACCCCCGCTCCACCGGTTCCGACCTACCGTCCGCCAACCCTTCCCTCTCCCAAAACCAAAATTAGAGGCGTTTTCGCAGGGCAAAAATACTTATAAAAATAGGAGGTCGCGACGCTCGCGTCGCGGCGTATTCCGTTGAAAATAAATTTGTTAGAAAAATGCACAAACATTTGCACGGGTCAAAAATAACCCGTACCTTTGTCCCGTCTTTTAGAAAGAAAGGGAGTTTGAATGCGCGCAAATTCTATAGAATCGAACGCCCCAACCAACGAAAAGACAACGCTAAATCCTCTGCGGATAAGAAGAGGAATATGTTAAACTAATAAAAAGATAAAGAAGCTATGAGTATTTACTCATTGGAGGTTCCGTTTCAAGACCTCCGTGGCAGAATTTGCCGCCACAGCCAGATCATTTACAAGGCTGTCAACGGCACGCGTTACACAAGCGTGTTGTGTAACCCCTACAAGGGGGAACCAAGTGCAGCGCAATTGGCGCAACGCAATAAAATGCGTGAGGCTATTGCCAATCTACAAAAACTAAGTGCCACCGAATTGGCTGCCTACCAAGCGTCATTCAAGGCACAAACTCGATACCGCACCCTCCGAGGCTACATGATAGCGCAGGAGATGCTAAAACTTGCATAAATCATGGGAACAGTAAAATTCTTAGATCCCATTGACTATGTAAGTGGGAAGGTATCAAAAAAGAACTCTCGGACAATTTACAAGCGCCTTCGGTCTACCGACTGTCGTTTCACGAGCGTCCGTGAGCAAAGTGAAAAGAACCAGAGTTCAGAGGCTCAAATAGAGTTAAGATCCAAGTTCTCATCCGTAGTTCGCGCAACCCGTCAGCGGTTGCAAGATGCGACTAAAATTTCCCAAGATATGGCGGCATTCTCTGCTCAGAAGCAGTATCCGACTTTGTACGGATATGTATTCGGACAGGAATGGAAAGCATACAATGCGTAATTCAAACCGCATTCTATGCAAACAAGCGGGTCTTGTTTCATCTATAATTTATCAAGGCTGTGAGGCGTCATGAACCTCACTCGCCACAACTACCAAGCCGCCTGTTTCTTTCGCGAGAGAAACAGGCGGTGTTGTGGTTTCGCTATGCCTCCGCATCGTCTAAGCCCCTCAACAGCCCCTGCGCCGCTCTCTTTACACACCGCAAAACTACCCCAATTACAGAAACGACTACCCGAATTACGCTTTTCGTCGGTTCCTATTGGTACAACCGAGAAATTATTCGTACTTTTGCACTCGAAAACATACGAAATCTATGCATCTCACCACTATTCAAGAGTACAACGACACCTGCGGCTTCAAGACCATGCATCCGCAGGTCGCTTTTGTGCAGTACAACGGCAGCGAGTATCAACGCCTGCCCTCCGGCGTGCGCTATGTCTACGATTTCTATAGCCTTTGGCTCAAAGAGACCAAGGGCTGCGTACTCAACTATGGTCGCACGCAGTACGACTACGATTGCGAGACCATCGTCAGTATGGCGCCCGGACAAGAGATCGAAGTATCGGGCGACCTTGCAGCACGCCCCAAGTGTATCGGTATTCTCTTTCACCCCGATTTCATTCACGGCACGCCGCTCGCCAAAAAGATGAAGGACTATTCATTCTTCTCCTATGCAAGCAACGAGGCGTTACACCTCTCCGAAGACGAGGTACAGGTGGTCAGAAACTGTATGCATATCATTGAGATCGAACTGCAACATCCCATCGACAAGTTCTCTCGGCGGCTGATAATCACCAACTTAGAGTTACTTTTGGACTATTGCCTGCGCTTCTACGAGCGGCAGTTCATCACGCGGCAGGACATGAACATCACGGCTCTATCTCGCTTCAACGACTTGCTCAACGAGTATATCAATTCGGGGCAAACCGCCCAAGAGGGGATTCCGACCGTCAAGTATTTCGCCGACCGTATTCATCTCTCGCCCAACTATTTCGGCGACATGGTCAAGGCGGAGACGGGTAAGACGGCGCAAGAGTATATTGCCTTGCGGCTATACGACTACGCCAAACGCCAACTGCGCAATTCTTCACTGACTATCAAAGAGATAGCGGTGCAGACAGGATTCCAGCACCCGCAGCATTTCGTGCGCTTCTTCAAGAAGCACGCAGGTATTACCCCCACCGAGTATCGCCACATCGGCTAACCTACCAAACCTATCCCGCTTGCATATCGAGAACGGCAAACTTCTCAACTACGCTTCCTACGAAGAAATCCAAGCGTGGATAGCCCGCTAATCGCAGCAGATACTGTACTTGAGAGTACAACCTGCCTTACGCTTAGAATGCGGTTGTGTTCTCTTTCCCTTCTCCGAACCGTACACCATTGTCTATAGTGTCGTTGCCCGACATCTTCTTGATGATGCACACTGCGCCAAGCACTATCATCATAGCCAGCAACAGCAGTCCCTCTAATATCATAGTCGCAGTCCGGATCGGTTGCTGCACCTCTTGTTGTATGAATGCCAATACATTGTGTATGGTATAGGCAGCACCGGTCTGTTCAAACGCATCCATCTGTCCGTCCATCCCGTTCGCAAACGCAACGAGATAATCCACATAGCGGTCAACGCCCACGGTGCGCACCACAAAATTCACATCCGCATTCTCTTCTATATAACCTTTTATCGAACGGCTGTCCGAGCATAGTTGCCTCAATCTGTCAGGACTGAGTTCCTCGTTGCATATATCCGGTGAAACACTCTCCAACGATTGTTCAAAAGCCGATATTCCTTCTTCCAATGCGTTGTTCATCTTATACGGCAAGA
The DNA here is from genome assembly GCA_963615025.1 of Firmicutes bacterium CAG:95. Classification (GTDB taxonomy): domain Bacteria; phylum Bacteroidota; class Bacteroidia; order Bacteroidales; family Paludibacteraceae; genus Colicola. The sequence goes on from CAVEFV010000035.1 coordinate 21,682, forward strand.
AAGCGCACGAGAGCAGCAGTACACTTGCCACGACCGACACCGCACACGACACCCCTATCAGCCATCTGCGGTCGGTTGCGTTCTCCATCGGGCGCAACACACGCTGCACCACTTGATAGGTGGCGGCTATCACCACGAAAAAGAATAGTATCGAAAGTACAATATACATAGTTTAATCTCCTGTTTTTGTAGATGAATGATATTTCGGATTGATATAGACGGTTGTATCCTGCCGTGAGCAGTTTTCCTTCCAACGGGTGCGCAAGGGTTTTCGATATACCAACAGTTTCCGATACTGCTCTGCTTGTCCCAAATCGTGTAACACCACCTTGCTCAGTAGCCTGCCGCAGGGTGCTTGCACAAACTCTGCAAAGGTGTCCGGTCGCAGTTGCTGCTGATTTCGTTCTATCAGCACCTTGTATTTGCGTTCTTTATCTGCCCAGGAGTGGAAGATATTCACTGTCCCATACAGACACGACAACCCTGCTACCACCTGCACCGCCACGAGCCATCCGCTTACCCGATAGCATGGAATACAACCTATGCCCACCCCCATCAGCAGCAGGAGGAAGGCATAGGCGTTGAGATACAAGAACCGTGGAATAGTCTTTATGGTTCCCTTCTTTTTCACTTTGAAATAACTTATTGTGCAGCCACGATAGCACGGTAGAATGCGTCAACCACTTTCTGTGCTTCCTTCTCGTCTGTCGCTTTCAGTTGCACCGATGTGCGTTGTGTGAATGCGTCGTAATACAGATTGTACTGTTGGCAGAAGCATCCGCAGCAGGTGCCGCTCTTGTTATACCCTACCTCTTTCACGCTGCTTGGCAGGATATACTTCACATCCTTTGCTGCGTTGAAAACCCACAGAGCCGTAATGTTGGTCACTTCCACCACCCGTTTGTTTGTAATCACAATAAATCCTTTGCGACGGTTACCCAGGAGCAAGTCAAAGAATTTCTTCAACTGTCCCAGCGCACGCGCAATAACATTTGCACTCGTTGCATACAATTCGGCTTCCAGTTCCATGACCAGTTCTTCGCCGTCTACGAGTACAAGACCCGATTTTAAGTTTGCCATAATAGTTAGTTTTTTTATTTACGCTACTCTGTTGTGGCTTTTCGCTTACGCCATTGTATTTAGTATGATCGTTGGCAGAAGATAGTTGTATTGGTTGTTTTATGGGTGTATGGCATACGACAAAACAGGGAAAACAGTACCCTATTTACCCGATCACTAATGTCCGCAATCCCTTTATTGGTAGAGAGAGAGAGAGAGAGAGAGAGAGAGAGAGAGTATGCTGATAGTTGCCATCTGCTGAGGTAAGATGATATGTGTTTCCGCTGCTCTCATTGGTAAAAGACCATTACGCCGACAAATGTAGTACATTTTTTTGAAGTATGCAAATGGGGAGGTTATTTTTTAGTTGAGAGTTGAGGGTTGAGTGTTGAGAGCAGTTTTTTAGTTGAGGAGTTTAGAAGTAGTTTGACGGGTTGAAAGGGTTAATTAGGTAATACTGTAACATGTTGTTTGATCTGCGAAAGGGAGTTGAGAGCCATAGCACGATGTTCTTCATTTCTTTTGCTTGAACAAAAGAAACGAAGCAAAGAAAATTCATC
>CAVEFV010000036.1:0-21134 GCA_963615025.1 Firmicutes bacterium CAG:95
GTGCCGTTGATTACTGCGAATTCGTAGGGATTATGGAGGTTGGAGGGTAACACATAGTTTATCTTGCTAAAGAGAGTTGAGAGCCATAGCACGCTATGGCTCTACAGCGGGCATAAGCGTTGGATAAAACATCTCTACAGCGGGCATAAGCGATGGAAGAAACATCTCTACAGCGGGCATAAGCGTTGGATAAAACATCTCTACAGCGGGCATAAGCGATGGAAGAAACATCTCTACAGCGGGCATAAGCGTTGGATAAAACATCGGTGAGGGGTTGAGAGTTATAGTATGCTATGGCTATGCAGATACCATGGAGGTTGTGCCGTGGGTGGTGGGGTATTGTTGAGGTTGTGTTGTCTATGTTCGGAAAAGTTAGTACTTTTGCAGGCTCATTCAGGATGAGTGTTATATGCGATGGAACAGGGAATTCGGTTATATTGGAAACTATTCTGGACCTTTTTGAAAATCGGCACCTTTACATTGGGTGGCGGTTATGCTATGATACCTCTTATTCAGCGTGAGATAGTGGACAAGGAACACTGGATAGAGGAGGAGGAGTTTCTTAACATGTTGGCATTGGCACAGTCTGCTCCGGGAGTGATGGCCGTAAATACGGCTATTTTTATTGGTTACAAGATCCGAGGATGGCGCGGTGTTGTTTGTGCGACCTTAGGCAGTATTCTCCCTTCGTTTGTTATCATTCTATTGATTGCGAGTGTGTTTGTTCAATACAAGGAACTACCGACTGTGGAAGCGGTGTTCAAGGGAATCCGTCCGGCGGTGGTAGCGTTGATTGCCGCACCTCTTTACAAGATGGCCAAGTCAGCCAAGATTTCGTGGATGACAGCGGTTATTCCTATCGCCACAGCCCTCATCTTGTGGTTATTGCCCTTGTCGCCGATATGGATTATCTTGTTGACTATTGTTGTTTCCTTTGTATATGTTTGGCTAAAAGAGAGGCATGAGAAAGGGTCGGTAAAATGATATACTTGCAATTGTTCATATCCTTTTTCAAGATCGGTCTGTTTGGATTTGGGGGCGGTTATGCCATCTTGAGTCTTATACAACATGAGATATATTCATACGGCTGGATGACTCAGGAGGATTTTGTGGATATGGTCGCCATTAGTCAGATGACTCCCGGTCCGATAGGAATAAATGCGGCAACATACGTGGGTTATACGGTGACGGATAGTGTGTGGGGTAGCGCTCTTGCGACCTTTGCCATTATCCTACCTTCGCTTATTATCATGCTGACTCTTTGCCGTTTGTATTTCCGATTGAAAGACAATCCTTATATTGCCACCGTTCTTCACTATTTGCGTTTTGTGGTTATCGGACTGATAGCGGCAGCGGCATTATCGCTGATGAACTCGCAGACCTTTATTGATTATTGGAGTTATGTGCTGTTTGGCATTGTGTTTCTACTAACTCTGCTGACGAAGGTCAATCCGATGTTGCTTATCTGCCTTTGCGGTGTAGCGGGATTCTTTATCTACTCTTAATTGATTTGCGGTGCGGCAGGCAGGAATTACGATTTCCTGTTCATTCTTTGGAATAAAGAGAAAAAATCTGTATCTTTGCCGCCAAATAAAGTTATTCTACATTATGGTACGGACTAAAATCGTTGCAACATTGGCCTTGTTGCTCAGTGTTGAGTTCTGTATGGCGTTGCATGTGACGCCGATTAACTTTGAGTTAATCAGTTATAATATTGATTCTCTTCGCGCCAAGAGTGCGAATACTCGTGAATTTGTTACTCAATTGGAGTTGCTGCAGAATGCTGTCAAGGCAGATAAGGACCGTTTAGAAGCGGTCTCTGACCAAATAAAGTTAGAGAGAAAGCGTTATTCGGCAGAGAGCAAGATACTGAAAGAGAAGGAGAAGCAGATTAAGTTGCAAGAGAAAGGTTACAAGGCCGAGTTGAAACTGCACAAGACAGATAAGAAGTCGCTTGAGAAAGAGAGAAAGGCTATTCTGAAGAACGAGACTCTTGACTCGCGCAGTCAGCAATCGCAACTGCAAGATGTGTCACGGCGTGAACAGCGTCTGACACAAGATATCAATGCTTGTCAGAAGAAGATGCTTGACTTGAAGTCGCAGCGTGAGACCTTGAAGGGAGAGTTAATCTCGTTGGCAGAGTATAACTATGAAATTCAGAACAAGATGAATTTGCTAAAGCAGTTACGAAACACGAACAAATATCAGATGAAGCATTTGAAAGGTATCATCTCGGCAGAGAAGGATGCTCTTAAGAATGCGGCAAAGCAATAAAGAGAGGTACAGAGACGATGAATACCATCAACTTGTCAGTAGAGAAATCGCTACTGAACCAATTTATGCGGGAATTGCGCAGTAAGGACAAGCAGACCGACTCTATGCGTTTTCGCAGGAACATAGAGCGCATAGGTGAAATAACGGCTTATGAAATCAGTAAGCATTTGACATATCGGGAAGAGGGGATAGAAACGCCTCTCGCTCCGATGCAGATAGAAGTGATAGACGAGCCGATAGTGCTGGCCACTATATTGCGTGCGGGACTGCCCTTTCATCAGGGTTTTCTGAATTACTTTGACGGAGCAGAGAATGCTTTTGTATCTGCCTACCGGCTATACAGCAGCGAGACAGAGTTCAGCATTCACACAGAATACATTGCTTCTCCTGATTTGACGGGGAAGACTTTGCTGATTTGTGACCCTATGCTTGCGACCGGTCGTTCGATGGAAACGGCTTACCATGCGCTATTACAGAAGGGTGTTCCTGCGAATGTATTTCTCGCTTCTGTTATTGCGACAGGACAGGCGGTCAGGTATCTTGAGGAGGTAATGCCGAAAGAGACGACTCTTTTTACCGCAGCAATAGACCCGATATTGAATGAACATGCCTATATAGTTCCGGGCTTGGGCGATGCGGGAGACCTTGCATTCGGAGAGAAATTATAATTACACGAAAGAATATATCATATCAAAATCATATTACAATGAAAACATTCCTCAAATACTTAGGCGCGATATTGGTGCTTTGTGGTGTACTGTGCATAGTGTATTACTATTTCGTCGCACAAACAAATGTGTTGTTGTTGGTTAGTATTATATTAGAAGTGATAGGCGTGATTAGTTTTATCGTACTGAACAAGTATATTGAATGACCTTGTTGTCGGCAGGAAGCCGACAGACAAGACCTTATCAATACGAATAGAAGTACGAATACTGATCCTCCAACGCAATGAATCAAGACGAAATAAACGAACTGAATACCCAACCATCTGAACAAGAAAAAGAGAAGTCCTCTATAGATATTGAGCAAGGAGAGGAGTTGGTAGCGTCTGCTTCGGATGATGCAGAAGCAGAGAGTGTGTCTGATAGTGTGCCTGAAACCATAGGTGTTTCTGTTGGTCACTTCAACGATAGCATAAGATACCACTTAAAGGGGATGTATAAGGATTGGTTCCTTGACTATGCCTCTTATGTTATTTTAGAACGGGCAGTTCCTAATATCTATGACGGACTGAAGCCTGTACAGCGTCGTATTCTTCACGCAATGAAGTGCGTGGATGATGGGCGTTATAACAAAGTGGCAAACATTGTGGGGCAGACGATGCAGTATCACCCTCACGGGGACCAGTCTATAGGCGATGCATTAGTACAGTTAGGGCAGAAGAATCTGCTTATTGATTGTCAGGGAAACTGGGGAAATATCCTTACGGGGGACGGCGCAGCGGCTCCTCGTTATATTGAGGCCAGACTGAGCAAGTTCGCTCTGGAGACGGTATTTAATTCGAAGACGACACATTGGATGTTGTCGTACGATGGGCGCAAGAAAGAGCCTATTACGCTACCTATTAAGTTTCCGTTACTCTTGGCGCAGGGAGTCGAGGGTATTGCTGTGGGACTTAATTCGAAGATACTGCCTCACAACTTCAATGAGTTGTGCGATGCGGCATTGTCGTATTTGCACGATGAGCCTTTTCAACTTTATCCAGACTTTCCGACAGGAGGTTCGATAGATGTGAGTCGTTATAATGACGGTGAGCGTGGAGGAGTTATTAAGATCCGCTCCCATATTACCCGATCGGCTGACAATAAGACTCTGACCATAACGGAGATACCTTATGGTACTACCTCTACGGGGATTATTGAAACTATTCTGCGTGCAAATCAGAAGGGAAAGATTAAAATACGCAAAGTGGATGATGCCACTGCAGAGAATGCAGAGATTGTTGTGCAATTGCAACCGGGCAGTTCTTCTGACAAGACGATAGATGCGTTGTATGCGTTTACTGATTGTGAGGTTAGTATATCGCCAAACTGTTGCGTTATAGAGGACAAGAAGCCTATTTTCACAAATGTGAGCACGCTTCTGAAGAAGTCGGTTGACCATACTCGTGACCTTTTGCAATGGGAGTTGGAGATTGCCAAGCATGAATTGGAAGAGCAGTATTTCTACACCTCTCTTGAGAAGATATTCATTGAGAATGGGATATATAAAGAAGAGGGATATGAAAAGTCTGCTTCGAAGGACAAGGCTATTGCTTTTGTGGATAAAGCATTAGACCCTTGGAAACCTAAACTCTTACGAGAGGTGAAGCGTGAAGATATAGAGAAACTGCTTGAGATACGCATGATTCGTATTATACGCTTCGAGGTGAAGAAGGCAGATGAGTTGATGAAAGATTTAGCACGGCGGATTAAAGAGACAGAGTATCACTTAACTCATTTGACGGATTATACTATCTCTTGGTTTGAATCGTTGAAGCAGAAATATGGCGCCAATCATCCTCGTTTGACAGAAGTGCGTAACTTCGCTAATATCAATATCAATGCTGTTGTTGAGGCGAATGAAAAACTATATATCAATCGTAGAGACGGGTTTGTAGGTACTGCGCTTAAACATGATGAGTACTTGTGTCCATGTTCCAATATAGATGATATTATCATCTTCTATAAGGATGGTAAATATAAGGTGATTAAAGTTGCGGACAAGGTGTTTGTTGGCACCAATGTTCTGCATATTGCCATATTCCGCAAGCAAGACGAGCGTACTATTTACAATGTTGTTTACAGAGACGGAAAGTCAGGTGCCTACTATATGAAGAGGTTTGCTGCTACAGGGTTGGTGCGTGATAAAGAGTACGATCTTACACAGGGGACAGCAGGTTCGAAGGTAATTTACTTCACTGCTAATCCTAATGGGGAGGCCGAAGTAATACGAGTGCAATTAAAGCCTGTATTACACTTAAAGAAGATCGAAGTATTGAAAGACTTGAGTGAATTGGCAGTGCGTGGGCGTAGCAGCAGAGGTAATTTATTGACAAAATATGAGATACAGAAGATTACTTTGAAGCAGCGGGGAGGTAGTACATTGGGAGGAAGACAGGTGTGGTTTGACAGGGACGTGCTTCGTATTAATTATGATAAACAAGGCATCTACTTGGGTGAGTTTCAGAGTGATGATCAAGTACTGGTTATTACTCAGACGGGCGACTATTATACCACCTCGTTTGAACCAACGGCTCATTTTGACAGTAATATTCTTCGTATAGAGAAGTTTGATGCAGAGAAGGTATGGTCTCTTATTTTGTGGGATGCAGAGCAGCATTATTATTATGGGAAGCGCTTTACTTTAGACGCTACTGCTAAGCCGCAGAATTGTCTTGGTGATAATAAAGAGTCGAGGATTGTCTTATTATCGGATGCAAAGAATGCTACTTTCCTTGTCCATTTTGAGGATAGTCATCGGGCTGATCTCAGTATTGTTATGGAGGAGTTTATCGGGGTGAAGAGTGCAAGGGCTAAAGGTAAACGAGTGACTACCTATTCTATTTCATCGGTAGAAGATATTACTCCCGTAGTAGAAGAGCCTATAGATGCTACTCCCGATAATAATGAGACATCTGATGCAGACTATTCCGCAGATGATGTAGAGATGGAGATAAATGCCTCTGTCCCTGAGAGTTCGCTTCCTGTAGATGGGGAGGAGCAACTATCGTTATTTTGATAGAGAATAAATTTGATAGATATATGAAAGCAAAATTTAGTATTTTAATTATCTTAGTGCTTATGTCAACCGGGTGTAGAAAACAACAGACCATTGGTATTGACCTTACGAATCTTGATACTACTGCTGTTGCGCAGAATGATTTTTATCAGTACGCTTGTGGTGGTTGGATGGAAAAGAATCCGTTAACCGCAGAATACAGTCGTTTTGGTTCGTTTGATAAATTAGCCTTGAACAACTTGGAACAAGTGAACGGGCTTATTAAAGATATTGCTAATACAGAGTATAAGCATGGAACGATAGAGCAGAAAATAGGCGATATATATAACTTGTCAATGGATACTGCCCGCCGTGATGTAGAAGGTACCGCCCCTGTACGCTATCTTCTGGATGAGATTGCTGCTATAGAAGACCGCAGCAAGTTAAGTGAGATATTGGGTAAATCGTTGGATTACTCTCTTTGGATGATGTATGTGGATGCGGATGCACTTAATTCGTCGATGAATATACTGAATGAGTATCAAGCAGGGTTCTCTTTGGGTGAGAAAGGGTACTATTTAGATACAGACGAAGCAACGACCCATATTCGTAATGAATATGTAAAGTATGTAGAGAAGATGTTTGATTTGTTTGGTTATGCTGATGCGGCAGAGCGTGCAGCCACTGTGCTTCGTCTGGAGACTCGTTTAGCAAATTCCGCCTTTAATAATGTGCAGTTGCGAGATGTGCAGATGAATTACAATAAGATGTCGGTAGATGATTTGCAGGCATTGGTTCCGCAGGTTGATTGGGCAACCTATTTTAAGGCTATGGGTGTGCATATTGACAGTCTTTCTATTGGTCAGATCCCCCATTTACAAGAGGCAGGACGACTATTGGCTGAAGAAAGTTTAGAAGATATAAAGACATTGTTTATCTGGCAAGTAATTGAAGGTTCTGCATCGTACTTGACAAGTGATATCTATGCGGAACATTTCCATTTCTATGGTACAGTGATGTCGGGTCGTGAGGAGCCGAGTCCTTTGTGGAAGCGTAGTGTGGCGATGGTTAATGCTACTTTGGGTGAGGCTGTAGGCGAGATGTATGTAAAGAAGTACTTCCCTAAAGAGAACAAGGAGCGTATGTTGGCCTTAGTAAAGAACTTGCAGCATAGTCTTGGCGAGCGTATTCTTAACCTCGACTGGATGTCAGATACTACAAAAGCAATGGCTATGGAAAAGTTAGAGGCTATTACTATAAAGATCGGGTATCCTGATAAATGGCGAGATTACAGCAATTTGGATATTGATTCCAAGTTGAGTCTGTTTGAGAACTTAGAGCGTGTTGCCGTTTGGGCTCATAATTACGCACTTTCGAAGTTGGGAAATCCTGTGGATAAGAGTCTATGGCATATGACTCCACAGACGGTTAACGCATATTATAACCCTTCGAGTAATGAGATATGCTTTCCTGCGGGTATTCTGCAATATCCGTTCTTTGATATGTCGGCCGACGATGCTTTTAACTACGGGGCTATTGGTGTGGTTATAGGTCATGAGATGACGCATGGTTTTGATGATCAAGGTTGTCAGTTTGACAAAGACGGGAATATGGTTAATTGGTGGACGGAGCAAGACAAGTTGAACTTTGATGCCCGCACGAAGGTAATGGCAGAGTACTTTAACGCTATAGAGGTTGCACCTGGTGTACATGCAAATGGTTACTTCACCTTAGGAGAGAACATTGCAGATCATGGCGGTTTGCAAATTGCGTTCCAGGCTTTTGAAGAGAACGAGGCTGCTAAGTCGGAGGGAGACCGATTGAAGACGGTTGCCGGTTTGACGCCTGAACAGCGTTTCTTCTTGGCTTATGCGAATGTGTGGGCAGGGAATATCCGTCCTGAAGAGATACTTCAGCGTACGAAGTCGGATCCTCACTCGTTGGGTCGTTGGCGTGTTAATGGTGCTTTGCCACATATCCAAGCATGGTATGACGCTTGGGGTGTTACTGAAGAATCGCCGTTGTATCTTGCTCCGGAGAAAAGAGTTAGTATTTGGTAAATGAAAGCGATCGTCTTACATAGTGTTGTTCCGGTTCGTAGAGAGCCTGAAGAAGAGTCGGAGCAACTTACTCAACTCCTGTTTGCAGAGACCTGCGAAGTATTACGGGAGGTGCCTCGTTGGAAGTACATCCGTAATGACTCTGACGGAGAAGAGGGTTGGGTGGATTTTAAGATGATTAGTCCTTTGAGTAAGGAGGAAGCAACAGAGTATCTGAAAAGTAACTTTGAGGCAATGGTGTTGATGCCTATGGCATTTGCTGTGAGTGATAATAACAAGCAGAGTATTCCGTTGACAGCAGGTACACGGTTGCCGAATTACTCGAACGGGGTATTTGAATTGCTTGGTGTTCGTTTTTGTATAGACCCTGCAATGGTAAGTCATCCTATGAACCTCACAGAAGATACCTTTAAGCAAGTTGTTCGTTTCTTTATGAATGTGCCGTACTTGTGGGGTGGAAAGAATGCTTTGGGTATGGATTGTTCGGGTTTCACCTCTGTGATTATGAGTTTGTTCGGATATCGTTTGCCCCGTAATGCAAGGCAACAGGTATTATGCGGCAAGGATGTTCCTTTCTTGCAGGAGGCACGGTGCGGTGATTTGGCATTCTTTGACCATCAGAGCAGAGATGTGGAAGCCACGAATATCTCTCATGTAGGTATATTGCTTAATTCGGAGTATATTATTCATTCCTCCGGCAGAGTAAAGATTGAGCGTATTGATTCTGTCGGTATTGTATCGACGGAGACAGGTGAACACACGCATGATTTGCGGGTTATACGAAGATTTGGTGATTAACCATTAACGGTTAACCATAAATGCTAAAAGAGGCTGCCTAAATTGATCAGGCAGCCTCTTTTGGTGTATGACAGGAAGCAGATTAGAGTTGCGGACCTGCAGCCACTAATGCTTTGCCTTCTTCGTTATTTTCGTACTTGGCGAAATTCTTGATGAATCGAGCCGCCAGATCCTTTGCTTTTACCTCCCACTCTGCTTCATCATTGTAGGTGTCGCGCGGATCAAGAATAGCGGGGTCTACTCCCTTCAATGCAGTAGGTACTTCGAAGTTAAAGTAAGGTATCTTCTTTGTAGGTGCTGTGAGAATATCACCTCCGAGAATGGCATCGATTATTCCCCGTGTATCGCGGATAGAGATACGCTTTCCTGTACCATTCCAGCCGGTATTGACAAGATATGCCTTTGCTCCTGATTTCTCCATTTTCTTAACCAACTCTTCTGCATATTTGGTTGGATGGAGTTCCAAGAATGCTTGTCCGAAGCAAGCAGAGAATGTAGGAGTAGGCTCTGTGATACCACGCTCTGTGCCTGCCAGTTTAGCGGTGAAACCACTGAGGAAGTAGTATTTAGTCTGTTCGGGAGTTAGAATAGATACCGGAGGTAGTACGCCGAAAGCATCGGCTGATAGGAATATTACATTCTTGGCAGCAGGACCTGCGGAGATTGGTTTAACAATCTTTTCTATATGGTCGATTGGATAACTGACGCGGGTATTTTCGGTTACGCTCTTATCTGCGAAGTCGATTTTACCATCCTTGTCAACTGTAACATTCTCGAGCAGTGCATCGCGGCGGATAGCGTTGTAGATGTCGGGTTCGGACTCTTTGTCAAGGTTGATGACCTTAGCATAGCATCCGCCTTCGAGATTGAATACGCCTTCATCGTCCCATCCGTGTTCGTCGTCGCCGATAAGGAGACGCTTCGGGTCAGTAGAGAGGGTGGTTTTACCAGTGCCTGAAAGTCCAAAGAAGATGGCAGTATTCTTGCCCTGCATATCGGTGTTTGCGGAACAATGCATGGAAGCGATACCTTTGAGCGGCAGATAGTAGTTCTGCATAGAGAACATACCTTTCTTCATTTCGCCTCCGTACCAAGTGTTGATGATGACTTGTTCGTGGCTTGTGGTATTGAATGCCACGCAAGTTTCGGAGTTTAGTCCGAGTTCTTTGTAGTTTTCCACTTTTGCCTTTGAGGCATTGTAGATGATAAAGTTAGGTTCGAAGTTTTCCAACTCTTCGGCAGTTGGACGGATAAACATATTCGTAACAAAGTGTGCTTGCCATGCTACTTCAACAATGAAGCGGACAGCAAGACGGGTCTCTTTATTTGCGCCGCAGAAAGCATCGACCACGAAGAGTCGTTTGTTGGAGAGTTCTTTCTTGGCGATTTCTTTTACGGCCGCCCAAACTTCTTCTGACATCGGGTGGTTGTCGTTCTTATATTCATCGGATGTCCACCAAACATTGTTGTGGCTTTGTGGGTCGTCGACAATGTATTTATCTTTAGGCGAGCGTCCTGTGAAGACACCTGTCATTACATTTACAGCCCCGAGTTCGGTTAGTTGTCCTTTTTCGTAACCAACCAAGCCGGCTTTTGTTTCTTCCTCGAACATTTGCTCGTAGGAAGGGTTGTAGACAATCTCAGTGGTACCTGTGATACCATACTGAATCAGATCAATTTTTTTCATAATAATGTATAGTTTAATGTGTTATTATTCCATTCTTATTCTCACGCTGCAAATTGTTGTATCGTGCGAATAGTCCCTTTTTAAGGCAGTACAAAGGTACGCCAATTCTTCGGATCTTGCAATAGTATTATGGATTTTTTTCTGTATTATTTTTCATAGAGTTCGGATAGTTAGCAGAAGGGTCTATATTTTGCAATATAGAGATTGCACTTTGCATTTTTATTGCCATTTCTATGCTAAAAAGCATAATTTTCGGTGAAAAACACTTGCAGGTATTGTAAAGGCAGTGTACTTTTGCACCGTGTTTTTCATGGTATTAGATTTAAGGTTAAGTAAAGATTGGGTTGTCGAGACGACAACCTTTCTTTTTTTATAGGCATGGGTGCCATGTAGTCGGCAAAATACAGTTAAGATTTCTATTTTATTCTCCTAACCGTTTTTTATTGTATATTTTGGGGCCGGGAATGGTTTTTCCATCGTTCCTCCTATACTCATCCTATATTCGTCTTATATTCATCCTATATTCATCCTATATTGATCCTTTGGAATCGGTAGTATTTACAGGGCTTCGCATAGGGAAGTTTTGAAATATTACGAAGGAGACAGGGTGCTTCGGCTATAGGAATATATTTATATTTGTTAGCAAATAAGGTGATAAAGACGAGGGAATAAGGAGGAAAGGCGAAGGCGACCTTTGTCGGAAGGGTATCGGCGAGAATGCTTTGCGGAGGGACGGGAGAGGCTTTAATACGTCACACGGAGCATGAGATGGATGTCGGTTCTTCGGGAACGGGACAGTTGGCGGGTAGTGACCCATTGGTCGGCGTAGGCTGTCTGGGATATTTTGCAATAGATTGCCCAATGCGGGTTGATTTTATACCGCAGGTTGAGGTAATATCGTGCGCCTATACCATAGACTGCGGGGATAGAGATGGCGTACAGGACATCGTTTTCGTAGGCATAGAAACGGTTGGGATAGTCAGGCGCATAGAAGGCTTGCAGGCGCAATTGCAGCAGGATGGGGATTCGTTGGAATTGGTAAGAACAATCCTCTGCGAGCATAACCCCCATGGTAGGTTTTGGCGACGGGTCGGTGAGGGCGAGGCTACCTTCGATACGGGTGCGCAGTTGCCAGCCTGCTCTTTGCCAATCGATGTAATAACGGAGGTGGCATCGTGTGATGTCGGCTTTCTGTTTGGCTCTGAACCGCCATTGCATTTGCAGTTCTTGGGAGGTGATGAACTCAGCCTGCAGCATGGCTTCGTAGCCCGTAGAAGGGGTTTTGATACCATACTTCGGGAAGCGGAAAGCAAAGACATCGGCATAGGCAGAGAACAGCCACCGACTGACGAGGGACACTTCGGTGCCTATATAGATACCGTGTTCATCGTTATTGCGTGTCGTCTCGCCAAAGGCATCGGCATTGAGAACATCGTAAGTCGGAGAGTAGTAGCGATACAGCACGGAGAATGTTATATCGTTGACGGGTGCGAGGCGGATGCCAGTGATATTGGCAAAGCCCCAACGCTTGTTTTGCGCCGCAGCGATTTCGCCAAAGAGGGAGAAGCGTTGGCGGTGGTAGCGGTAGTTGAGTCCTGCTGCAAATTGGTTCTTTCCCTGAAAAAAGTTGGCGTTATAGTAATTGAAGGCAGGTACTAACGGGGCGTTGAACAGTGTCTCTTTGAGAGTCAGTCCGAGTTTGAAATGTTTGTAGCGGTAAGTCAGGTTTGTGCCAATAGTATGCTGCCAGACGGTTTGTTTATTGCTCAACTCCGTGTCTGTGCGATGATAGTTTGACGAAATGACAGAGGGGAAGGAACCATCGGAGCGTCGGTTGGCATCGATGCGTCGTGCGGAATAGAGGGCAGTGAGTTGGAAGTTGTTCCATTGGAGGGTGGCCGCCGTACCGCGAAAGAAGTTATATTCTTGTGTGGAGAGAAGGCGTGAGATTCCTTCTTTCTGCCGTGATATAGTGGGGAGGTACTTACCATAGAGGAAAGAAGGACTGCTCAGGACAAGTCCCTGCCCAAAACTCGCACGGTAGTCGCCTATTATCCATTGGGTGAGATGTCGGGAGAGGTTATTGAACTGCAAGAATCCTCCATAGAAATCGAATCCGTAGGTTTTCGTTCCCCACCACGGTTCGCCAGGGTCTCGCTCCATAGAGCAACCGAACTGCAGATGTTTGGCGTCGAAAAGGTATTTCAGAGAGATATAGAAAGGGTCGTACTCTTTGTTCCCGATGTCCCGCATATCGGTGCGGAGGGTCAGTTTGTGCTTGGCATTGCGGAAAGACTCTTTCCAGTAGAAGGGTTGTCGGTCGGTGCGGGGTTGCACGCAGACGAAGGGGAGCATGTTGCGTATGTCGTAGGGCTTGAGAGCGGGAATGAGTTGCAGTTCGTAGAGGGAGTACAGTTCCCGTTGGTAAGCGTAGAGCAGGACGGCATCGATTTGTTCTTGCGAGAGAAAGGGCAGTTGCTGTAGTTGCTTTTCAGTTGCTGTGTTGAGGTTAACGGGTTGTTCGGCAAGGGTGAGCAAGTTTTCTTCGAGTTCCTCGAAATCGATGTCGGCATCGTTCTCTATTGCCGTTTCGTATATATCCTGAATGATTCGATTGAGGGGCAGGGTTGTATTGATGTTCTGCGCAGACAGGGCAGTGGGTGCGAGCAAGAATGTGATACACAGGATTATGTTGCGTATCATTTCCATGAATAGGAGAGTTGGCAGAGCAGGTTGACGCCAAGCACTGGGTGTAATTCGGCAGATATATTGGTTTGGAAACCTGCAAAATGGAGTCCTATACCGAAACAGGTAACGATGTAGCGATGGTAGTAGAGTCCCAGTTTGAGGGTTAGTTGGCGGATGGCATTCCACTCGTAGCCTGTTGCGATGCGGAAGGTGTTGTTGATGTCGTAGTCGGCTTGGAGGTCCCATCGCATATTCTTGTGGAAATGGTAATCGAAGCCGAGCGAATAGATGGCGGGTAGGCGTCGGCGTGTTTCCGTGAGTTTAAGGGACTGGATGAACGGGTTAAAGGTTTGGAATCCGAGTGCGAACTTCGGGGTAATCTGTACGACGGTGCCTATTTGCGGTACAGCAGTGCATCGGTAGCCGACAGTTTCACCAGCATAGACGCATATCAGGTTGGCTTGTAGTCCCAAAGAGAAGCGTCCGAATTGTCGGGCGAGTGCCACTGCTGCCATCATCTCGGAGTATCGGGCATAGCCAAAGAACGAATACGCCACGCCTACATTGACATAGGGGTTGGTGTAGGAGGCTTGTAGGAGTTCGGTGGAGAGTTCTCCGATGAGATACTTGTTCTCGTATTGAAAAGCAATGTTGAAGCGTTCTTCCTGCACCAAAGAGGCAGGGTTGTGGAAAGCCGCCCAATAGTCGGTTCGTGCCGTTGCGGTATTGGCTATGAACGGACTACCCGGCATAATCTCTGTTATCTGCGCTACAGTCGGCAGGCAGAATAACAGTAAGAGGAAGATTCCGAGAATGGGGGTGTTTTTCATGAGAAAGGGAGAGGGCTAAAGGAGCATAGCGATTGCGCGTTTGAGGGCGACGATAAAGGTATCGATCTCCTCGCGGGTGTTGTAGAGTGCGAACGATATGCGTACCGTACCCGGACAGTGGAGGTAATCGATGAGTGGTTCGGCACAATGGTGTCCAGTTCGGACGGCGATGCCCTGTTGGTCGAGCAAGACGCCTATGTCGTAGGGATGGACACCCTCCACATTAAACGATATGACGCCAGCCTTTTCTTGTCCCTTGGCATAGATATGTACTTGCGGGAGGGAGGACAACTGTTGCTCGGCATAACGGGTCAGTTCCTGCTCATAGGAGCCGATGGTTGCTATACCGATAGTCTGCAGATAGTCGAGCGATTTCATAAAGGCGTAGGAGCCGATGAAGTTGGGTGTTCCTGCCTCGAACTTGTAGGGCAGGGTGTTGTAGGTAGTCTTTTCGAAAGACACATGTTCTATCATCTCTCCGCCACCCTCTGCAGGAGGCAAGGTGTTGAGCCACTGTTCTTTACCATAGAAGATGCCGAGCCCTGTAGGTCCATACACTTTGTGTGCCGAGAAAATCAGGAAGTCGCAATCGA
Organism: Firmicutes bacterium CAG:95; assembly: GCA_963615025.1. Taxonomy (GTDB): domain Bacteria; phylum Bacteroidota; class Bacteroidia; order Bacteroidales; family Paludibacteraceae; genus Colicola. The sequence continues at coordinate 14,633 of CAVEFV010000036.1, forward strand.
GGGTCTTTACATCGATAGGCAGACGGGGAACGGATTGCGCCGCATCGATACAGACGGGGATATGGCGGGTATGGGCAATGCGAATAATCTCCTCTACAGGATTGATGATACCCAGTACATTGCTGACATGTGCCACACTTACGAGCCGTGTGTGTTCGTTCAGCAGGTGCTTGAAGGTTTCGATGTCCAGAGTAAGGTCGTCCTTGAGGGGTATGACCCGCAGGACGGCTTGCTTGCGCTGACACAGCATCTGCCAAGGAACAATGTTGGAGTGATGTTCCAACTGCGTGATAATAATCTCGTCGCCGGGATGGATGCCATACTCTCCGAAGCAGTACGCCAACATATTGATAGAGTCGGTTGTTCCTTTGGTAAAGATGATGGAGTCGGGTGTTTCTGCGCCTATAAACCGTGCCACCGCCTGACGAGCCTCCTCGTGGTGTTGTGTCGCCACCTGACTGAGATGATGGACACCCCGATGGATATTGGCATTGAAATGCGAGTAAGCATAAGCGATGGCGTCAAGCATGACCTGCGGCTTCTGGATGGTGGCGGCATTGTCGAAGTATATCAGCGGACGCGAGTTGACCTGTTGGCGGAGTATCGGAAAATCGTTAGCATTCATATTGTGTTCTGTTTATGATAGTTCAGCGGAAGGTATTTTATGGGCGATAGTAAGATTGTTCCAATATCTTTTGTGCGTCGGGCTCTTGCATGAGGTCTTGCAGGGTAACCTCTTTATTGTTTTCCATATACGCTTTGCATATCTGCCAGCCAGTCCACGTGCCTAATCGTGCAGGGGCATCCTGACTTATCTCGCTGGTGAAAGGTCCGTCGTTGAGGTAGGAGGTCAATACCATACTTTCGGAACGGAAGAGGTCTTTCTTGTCGATCATTCGCTTCCATATATCCGCCTCGTACTTCTCGCACCACGCCCATTGTGCTTGGGTGTAGCCCATAATTTCGTAGTCGGGTTCGTCTGGGAACAAGAGCGAGAGCATATACATTATTTTCCCTCTGTAGATCATATTCTCCAACAATCGTCCTTGCTTGCTATTGAAGGGGATATGCCTAAACAGGTACGCCGACACGACATCCGCAGCGATACATTCCTTGCGCATCGTTTGTTTCTGATAGTTATACACCACCCTGTTATAGTACTCGTAGTCGGTTCCCAAATACATGTCCACCCCTACGGCTATGTCATCTTCGATGAAGAGTATCGATGCGTTGAAGCCTGATACAAAGAAGTATATCGTCGGTATCTGCCAATCGGGATAGAGGTAGAGCAGTCGCGAAAAGGCAGCATTGAGCGATTGCTGCACATCGGCAATGTCGGCATACTGGCGTAGCACCTCTGCGTTGGTCTGCTGAAAGCCATAGAGCGTGTCTTCGAGAAACTGAGGCAACGCCTCGCACAGGTAGGCGGTGTCGGTGGCGTAGATGCCTAAAATGTCTTCGCAGAAGATAGGCATAAAATACGGATAATCAGCGTAGAGCCGGTCTATGCCTTCGCTTATAGATGCCGTATCCAAATGCAGCAAGGCACTATCGAAACGCACAATAGGTACTTGCACCTGCGGCACATCTTTCGGGAAATAACGACGCCCCGTCGTGCAACCACAGAGCAGGGTCAGGCAGACCCAACATACTATCTTAACTGATTTTCCCATCTCTCATCTGTATTACACGGTCGGATATCTTCGCAAATTCGGGGTCGTGAGTTACAATCACTATCGTTTGACCGTAGTTGTTACGCATATCGGTGAGCAGCCGGTGTAACTCCTCTTTATTGGCGCTGTCGAGACTACCGGAAGGCTCGTCTGCCAAGATCACATCGGGGTTCATCATCATAGCCCGTGCTGCCGCTACACGCTGCTTCTCGCCACCCGACAACTCGTTAGGCTTATGCTTCATACGCTCTGCAAGTCCCAACTGCTCAAGCAATGCTGCCGCACGCTCCTGCGATTTGGTCATACTGATATTCGCAATCAGCGAGGGCATCATAACATTCTCCAATGCTGTGAACTCCGGCAAAAGTTGGTGAAACTGAAAGATGAAGCCTATATGATGATTACGGAAATGTGCCAACTCTTTCTCTTTGAGTGCGAACAAATCCACATCGCCAATGCGCACCGTACCCTTGTCGGGCTTATCCAACGAGCCGATAATCTGCAACAAGGTCGTCTTGCCTGCGCCACTCGGACCCACTATCGACACTATCTCGCCCTTATCGATATGCAGATTCACACCTTTCAACACCTCGAGCGAACCATAACTCTTGTGTATGTCTTTTACTTCTATCATCTTAGTATCCAATTGATTGCTGCTTCTATTATCTCATCCTTGTCCTCACTCTTGAGTTCCATCTCCACATCGGGCATTATCCCGTCTTCTATCAACTGCTTTTCGGCATCATACATCCGAACACTCGAGAAGCGAACAATCCAACCATTGGGTAATTCGTAACTCATAGGCATTCCGCCTCCTCCACCACTGCGGCCGCCAAAAGTGTGCGCATTGTCCGCATAGCGCATCGCACTGATGAAGAAGTTCGTCGCTGAATAAGCCGAACGGTTCGACAAGACGGCTACAGGGCGCAACCAACGAACTGCCATATCCGCAGTATCTATCGTCATAGCCTGAAGCCCGGAGTACTCATCGTGTCCGCTACCCGTCTTGTGTTGCTGATAACCCACCGTGCGAGTCTCCGAAAAGAAGGTCGCAGCCAACTTGCGGGCATACTCTATACTCCCCCCTCCATTGCTCCTTACATCAACTATAACGCCCCTGCAGTCCTTGAAATAACGAAGCATATATGCCATATTCAGTGCCGAAAACCCATCCGAGAAACTATCATACCTGACCAATCCCACACGCCCGTCGGCAACACGATTGTAGGTAAAACCACCGGCAGTCCTGTAATCCGAAGAGAGATATCTGTCCGAATACAACAGACTGCGGTCGAAATTCGTAGGGTAACCCTCACGCCAAGCCGTGTTGCGAGACACATCAAACGGAGAATACAAGTTCACATGACCATCGTGCAGACTATCCAACATCGACGCTAACAAATCGAACAAACCATACTCATCCGTCGGAAACAACAGCAACACCTTGGCATGATATACATTGTAAACCTCGTTCCAATCTACCTGCTTCTCCTCTAAGAAACAGTACTTTGTATCGATAATCGACCACAACGCCTCGAAATTACCTTCGGGCGTATCCGGATGCAACTCCTCTACACGACTCATACAAGCCGTCAAGCAGAAGCATAACGCTATGTATAAACAACGCTTCACCATTGATAAGGACGGATTTTAGTACTGTATCGGAAAGTGGTACCTATCACAACCGCCACCTCCTCGCGACGCATCACTATGTTATGTATCTCATAATGCACATACTCGTGCCGTATGCCTATTGTCCATGCCGAACGACGGAACTGCATATCCATTGCCAAAGTCTGACGCACCGACTGCTTGTTATGCAGACTCGCGAAAGCAAACCCGTCCCCTAAAGAACCACTCAACTCATAATAACTCTCCCAATAATCAGGCACATACTGAACACCCAACAACGATGTCATCACCGAGTAACGAACTCGGTAACTGCTACGCCGTGCCGAGAAACGATACGACAACCCCAACTGAGCGCACAACGACAATCCCAAGTCCATCGAATAAGGCTTGTTCACATTCGAACCGTGAAAGCGACCCGAATAATCCAAGTCAAGATACGGACCCAATGCAATATTAAATCCCCGTACATCCATCAAACGCTGAAAGTGATAATCTGCCCCCCACCCCGTCTGTAAACCTACATTGTATATCACATTGCGCTTCGGACGATTCAGCATCAACGCACCACTCACATACACCTCACCTGTATGCGTCCAATCTGAGTCCCTGCGAAAAGCCTGCTGCCAACGATTGCCCAACCCTATTGCCTGACCACTGTACAACAACGGCGACAAGTACTCATCCTGCTGAAACTTACCTCCGTACGACAACCACAACGAATACTCGTGCTCTATCCCCGCCGCACCTGCATAAGAGGACAGAGAAATAATAGTAATCAGCAATATCACCAACCGACCTCGCATCTTGCTTTACCTGACCTTCAGCAAACGACTGCCATCCGACTGCACATCCATATCAATCCACACCGTATCCTCAGGCAGTAGCGAAGAGATAATATCCGGCCATTCTACAAAACAATAACACCCCGAATACAAGTAATCTTCCGCTCCGAAATCCTGAGCCTCGCCTGCCGACTTCAGTCGGTAACAATCAAAATGATAGATGTCCTCACCATCCTTGTCCGCATACACATTCACAATAGCAAAGGTAGGACTGTTCACTACATCCTCCACTCCCCTCTCCTTGCAGAGTTGTTTGATAAAGGTAGTCTTGCCCGCACCCAACGAACCCTCAAAGGCATACACACGCCTGTCGGGATACACCTCCAAGACCGAACGGGCGGACACCTCTGCACCCCCCTCGTCAAAAAGATGCAAACCACCTGCATCCTGCCTGATAACAAATCGTTTCATAATCCCTCCTCGCTGACTGCTACTTCCGTTTCCAGTGCTGTGAACGACCCAACACACCCAATTTGTCTATCGAACCACGCAGTTTCAAAAGACCGTTGTCGTACGAAATCTTGCCGAAATAGAAATTACCGCTCTCCGGATCAAGTACCTTGCCTCCAGTCAACACGCCGTTCCTCTCTATCATATCACGAATAATCACCATCCCTAAAACAGGCTTGTCCTTGTCTGTCCCTTTGCATTCAACACACTTCTCGTTCTCTGTGCCGGGGATAAGCATTGCCGTTATCTTGCCATAATACTTGCCATTTTCTCCACGATAGATACGAACTATCGAATAACTCTGACCCGTCTTGTCATCAACCGTGTACCAATCGCCCAAGATATTACTTATTTGAGCCGAACACGACAAAAGAATACTCATTGCGACAACCGTCAGCAAACTGCGTTTCATCATAACTTATATAGAATTAAACATTTACTCCTTTCTGTACTAACCATACCTCATCCCGTCCTACCTCCAAACGGCAACGATGATTCAGCAACAACGGCAGATTCCTATCCGTATGCCCTGCTGGAAAATCAAACACAACAGGATAGTCATACTCCTCTACCATATCCCGTATTGTCTCTTGCACCGTACTACACATCGTCGGGTCTTCCTCGCAATCAGTGAACTGACCCACCACCAAACCCGACAACTCCGATAGTACTCCACTCAAGCGAAGATTTTGCAACATCCTGTCAATGTGATACTGACGCTCGCCGATGTCCTCAATAAACAAGATCCCGCCACGACGCAATGCATAAGGCGTACCCTGCAAACCATACAGCACCGACAGATTACCGCCCCTCAACACACCTTCCGTACTCCCCGAACGATTCAACCTGTGCGGCGGCAACCTGTAATCTATTCCCTTGCCTTCCAATATATCACAAAACGCAATCATACTCCTATCATCCAACGGCAAACCCGAAATATGCTTCGTCATCAAACCATGCAACGATGCTATATCACGACTGCCCAAGAGGTTATGAAAACAAGTAATATCACTGAAACCTACCACCAACGGACAATGCCCCGTCGGTATCACGATCTTGTCCACCAATTGCGCCATGCCATAACCGCCACGACTGCACAACAGAATGTCTATTGTCCGATCCGACAACGCCGCATTGATGTCCGCCAATCGTTCCTCCACCGTCCCTGCAAAACGCCCACAATGGTCATACACATGAGGTGCCACCGTCACTTCATAACCCATACCCTGCAGCACACGCGCCGCACCATCCACATAATCGCGACAAACCACTCCCGCAGGAGACACAATATGAATATGTTTCTTTTTCTTTTCCATTCCGTTCCGTCTGATTAAACCACACCTGAACACTCCCTGCCAACAAACTCGCTCATCTCAACCCACAACTAACCCGGTTCCGTGCAATAACCGACAAAGATACAACATTTTTCCTATATACCCAATGCAACCTGCGAAAACTAACGCAATCTCCACCCCATCATCAACACCACAACCTCCATAGTACCCGCATAGCCATAGCATACAATAACCTTCAACTCTACTTCGCATGTTAATTGTTAATTCTTACTTGTTAATTGCCCGCAGCAGAGCCATAGCGTGCTATACCTCTCATACCGGCTTTGCATGTTAATTGTTAATTATTACTTGTTAATTGCCCACTGTAGAGCCATAGCGTGCTATGGCTCTCAACCCCCCTTCGCAAGACAAACAACATGTTACCGTATAACCTATATTACACCCACCTCTCAACTCTCATCTTTCAACTATCAACTTTTCAAATACGCTCGGCCTTGTGTCGGTGCGTCAAAAATCGAGCGAGTACTGCGAAAGCGGAGGTACTGTCTGAGCGTAGCGAGTTGTGCCGTAGCCGCAGTACGAGTGAGTATTATTTTTGGCAACGCCCGAC
>CAVEFV010000037.1:0-20277 GCA_963615025.1 Firmicutes bacterium CAG:95
GGAGTTTATGTGTTTATGCGTGGTTTAATGGGTTGAAAGGGTTAGTTGGGTTTAACGGGAACATATTGTTTGTTCTGCGAAGGAGAATTGAGAGCCATAGCACGCTATGGCTCTACAGTTATTATAAATTAATAATTAACAATTAACAATTAATATACAGAGGGGGCATTTTTCTATGTGGTTGGTAGGTGGTTTGTAGGTTCTTTCTATATTCATCCTATATTCGTCTTATATTCATCCTATATTCATCGTTTGAAAGTAGTAGTAAATACAGGGCTTGGCGGAAGGGAGATTTATTCTAACGGGGAAGGAGGGATGAGGAATGAGGAATTTGGGGATTAGGAATCGGGGAGGAGATATTAAGGAATGGTATGTATAATAATCAGGGGATTGGTGTGGTTGAGGCAGTGAGATTTTGTATTGCAGGAAAAAAAATTGTACCTTTGCGGGCAAAGTAGATATACTTATGAGACGCTTTTTTCAACATATTGGGGAATATACCCTATTGATGGGGCGCGTGTTCCGATTGCCCGACCGTTGGAACATGTTCTTCCGACAGTTGTCGAAGGAATTGGAGAAACAAGGTATTCAGTCGTTGCCTATTGTTGTGATTATCTCTATCTTTATCGGAGCGATAATGACCATCCAGACAAAGTTGAACACCTCTAATCCGCTCCTGCCCACTTACACGACGGGCTTGGTGACGCGGGATACCTTGCTGCTTGAGTTCTCTTCGACGATTATGTGTCTTATCTTGGCCGGAAAAGTGGGGAGCAACATTGCGTCGGAGATAGGAACGATGCGCATCACGGAACAGATAGACGCGCTTGAGATAATGGGTGTGAACTCGGCGAACTACCTTATTCTGCCGAAAATTATTGCCTTTGTGCTAATGATGCCTATCTTGGTGGTTATTTCGATGGCTATAGGTCTGATAGGCGGATATTGCGTGGGGTTGTTCTCGGATGTTATCACGGTGGCGGACTATTTGATAGGCATACAGTATGCCTTTATTCCGTTCTATGTGTGGTATGCGATCATCAAATCGCTTGTGTTTGCGTTTCTGATCACTTCGGTGGCGTCGTATTACGGTTATTATGCGTACGGCGGCGCTCTTGAGGTGGGCAAAGCCAGCACGAACGCAGTGGTTAACAGCAGTATCCTTATCTTGTTCTTTAATCTGCTCCTTACAAACCTAATGCTCAACTGATATGATTACGATAGACAATGTGTGTAAGTCGTTCGACGGCGTAATGGTGCTTGACCATATCAGCACAGCATTTGCAGACGGACAGGTAAATATGATTATCGGTCAATCCGGCTCCGGAAAGACTGTGCTTATGAAAAGCGTTATCGGTCTGCATACGATTGACAGCGGACGCATTGAGTACGACGGCAGGAACATGCCCGACATGAAAGAGAAGGAGGTTCGTTTGCTCCGTCGAGAGGTGGGGATGCTGTTTCAGGGTTCGGCACTGTTTGACTCGCAGACGGTGTTGGAGAATGTGCTATATCCGCTTGAGATGTTCTCGACGATGACGAACAAGGAGAAGGAGGAGCGTGCTGTTTTCTGTCTGCAGCGTGTGAATATCGACCCGAGGGCGTATCATTTGATGCCATCGGAGATTTCGGGCGGAATGCAGAAGCGTGTGGCGATTGCACGAGCCATCTCGATGAACCCACGCTACTTGTTCTGCGACGAGCCTAACTCGGGTCTTGACCCGAAGACGAGTTTGGTGATAGACCGACTCATCAAGGAAATAACGGAGGAGTATCATATATGCACCATCATCAACTCGCATGATATGAACTCGATAATGGAGATAGGTGACAATATCGTGTTTCTTTCGGAAGGCAAGAAAGAGTGGCAGGGAAGCCGTAGCGAGATATTCAGTGCAGAGAACCAGAAACTACAGGATTTTGTGTTTGCGTCGGATCTGTACAAGAAAGTGAAGCAAGCCGTTACGGCACAATCGTAAAGGAAACAAGAAAGGAGATTTTATGAAGAAGAATATGAAAAAGCAACTATTTGTACTCTGCTTGGTATTGCTCGTTACGGGTACGGGCAGAGTGTTGGGTCAGAACAAGCCTCAGCGTGTACCGGCCATTCGTACGCCGATTGAGCAAATACAGCCGAACGGCGATACGATTCTTGTCCGTCTGCACGGCGACGAGCGACATCATTGCACTACTACTTTGGATGGTTATCTGATCAAGACGAACCGCAAAGGGTATTATTGTTATGCGAAGGAGAAAAAAGATGGCACAATTATTGCCACGAACCGCATAGCACATAACGAGGAAGACAGGACGCGCTGCGAGAGACGCTATATCGGAAAATATATCCCGCAGCCCTATAAGCCTTATACAGAAGAAAAAGATTATTAGATTAGATGATATGAAGAAGATAATTCTCGGTACGCTATTCGTTGCGACCACGATGTTTGCTATGGCAGTGCCTGCACGCAGAGACCCTATTGAAGTGAGGCTTGCAGACAACAGTACGGTAACTCTTTATCCTCATGGTGATGAGTTCTTTCATTATTTCACCACCGAAGACGGGACATGGGTTCAACTGAATGAAACGCAACAGTTGGACACCATTGAAGCACTGACGGATGAAGAGATTATGCAGAAGCGAGTGGCAGACAAGCGTTTTATCACGCATAAAGCATCGCCATTGAATGCTGCTCCCCGCGGGTTGATTATTCTTGTGAACTTCAACGATTATACATTTCAAGAAGAGAATACCCGTGATGCGATGGATGCCATGTTTAACAGTTCCGAATACTCGTATGCGGGTGTATCGGGCAGTGTTCGGGATTATTTCTCGGCACAATCGTTCGGGAAGTATCAGCCACAGTTTGATGTAGTGGGACCGGTAACTGTGAGCAATGGTTGGGCGTACTACGGGAAAGATACAAAAAGCGGCACCGATGTCAATGTTGATGAGATGGTGAAGGAAGCCTGTGAGTTGGCGGATGCTGAGGGGGTTGACTTTTCACTGTACGACAATGACAATGACGGTGAAGTTGATTTCGTGTACTTCTACTACGCGGGATACGGACAGGCCGAAACCTTAGACGCAAACCAAATATGGCCCCATTCCTCCAGAGTGAAAGGGCTGCAAAATATTGAGTTAGACGGAAAGGTAGTGGATTTGTACGCCTGTTCTTCGGAACTGACAGCGAGTGGTGATAATCGTGCAGGTATAAACACTTTCTGTCATGAGTTCAGTCATGTGTTAGGTTTACCGGACTTATACTATACCGGTTCAGCAAACTTGAGCCATAAGACTATGGGTAAATGGGATATTATGGATTATGGACCCTATAACAATGACGGGCGCACTCCTCCTGCTTATTCGTCGTACGAGCGTTTCTTTATGGGATGGATGACTCCCGTTATACTGAACAGTCCGAAAACTGTGGTGTTGAACGAGATTAACCGTTCGCGTAATGCTTGTATTATTACCTCTACAGGAGAGAGTAACTTGGTGGGTAATGACCCCGTTCCGAATGAGTTCTATATGTTGGAGAACAGACAGTTGGAAGGATATGATGCTTATCTGCCCGGGCATGGAATGATGCTGACGAAGGTTAAGTATAGTTATACCTATTGGGACAACAACACAGTTAACAATGTCGCATCGGATCAGAGAGTGGATCTTATTGAGGCTAACGGTAAGGCACCCAACTATTCAATAGGTAAGGCATCGGATTTGTTCCCGAATGGAGGAACCTCTTATACACCCTACGAGGAGTATCCTATCACGAATGTGAAAGAGATTGAGGTGGACGGGAACAACATTATCGTTTTTGACTTCATGGGAGGCGGCGATTCGCTTGACCTTGCGACAGAGAATATATTTGAGCAGGAAGAACGAGTGGTGGCGATCTATAACATCATGGGACAACTACAAAGCACGACAGATATGACGCAACTGCCCCAGGGGTACTATATTGTTTGCACGAACAAGCGAGCAAGGAAAATGTTTGTACGATGAGAGTTATATCCTACAACCTGAACGGCATTCGCGCAGCCATGAGCAAGGGACTGATGGACTGGTTGCAAGCGGCAGATCCTGATGTGTTTTGCATACAAGAAAGTAAAGCACAGCCGGAACAGATTGATACGGATCGTTTTGCGGAGTTAGGTTATCATACTTATCTACATTCCGCCGAGAAAAGAGGATACAGCGGGGTTGGTATATTCTCGAAACGGGCAGCGGACAAGGTAGTTGCGGGTATGGGGATTGAGAAGTATGACGCAGAGGGGCGGGTGCTTCGTGCAGACTTCGGGGATATAACCATCGTTTGTGTTTATGTGCCGTCGGGTACTACAGGCGGGGAACGGCAGACCTATAAGATGGCTTTTTTGGAGGATTTTCTGTTGTATCTGGATGATTTGCGCAAGGAGCGTGAGAATGTGGTTGTTTGCGGAGACTATAATATCTGTCATAAGCCGATAGATATTAACCACCCAGAACGACAGGTCGGGGTATCCGGTTTCTTGCCAGAAGAGAGGGAGTGGCTTGACAGGTTGCAGGAGTCGGGTATGATTGATTCATTTCGTGTGTTCGACCAATCAGCGGAGAAGTATTCTTGGTGGAGTTATCGTTTTGCCTCAAGGTCTCGTAATGCCGGTTGGCGTATAGACTACCACTGGGTATCGAGCACGCTGCGTGACAGGCTCATGGGAGCAAGTATCTTGACGGATGCAGTACACTCGGACCATTGCCCCGTGGAGGTGGATATACGGTAGTTAGCGGTTGATGATTAACAATTAATAGGCAAGTTCTCTGATAGGAAGGAAGATAGTTGGTGATTGCAAAAGCGGAGAAAGAGTGAACAGTCCTGTTTAATAGCAAATATATGGATGATAGTCTTGTATTACGCACCGAACACTTAGTAAAGAAATATGGTAAGCGTACGGTGGTGAATGATGTGTCGATTGAACTACATCAGGGGGAGATAGTAGGTTTGTTAGGTCCTAACGGGGCGGGGAAAACTACGACCTTCTATATGACTACGGGATTGATTACTCCGAATGAGGGTCGTATATTCCTCAGCGATAAAGATATTACCACATATCCTATGTATAAGCGAGCGAAGTGCGGTATCGGTTATTTGCCGCAGGAAGCAAGTGTGTTTCGTAAGATGTCGGTGGAGGATAATATCCGTGCCGTGTTGGAGATGACCAAGTTTTCGAAAGAGTATCAGCGTGAGAAATTGGAAGAACTTATCAAGGAGTTTAATTTGAGCCATGTGCGTAAGAACTTGGGCGACCGTTTGTCGGGCGGCGAACGAAGGCGTACAGAGATTGCGAGGTGTCTGGCTATAGAGCCCCGTTTTGTTATGTTGGACGAGCCATTTGCAGGTGTTGACCCTATTGCGGTGCAGGAAATACAGGATGTTGTATGGCGATTGAAGGACAAAAATATAGGTATCCTTATTACTGACCACAATGTAGATGAGACTCTTATGATTACTGACCGTGCGTATCTATTGTTTGAGGGCAAGATATTGTTTCACGGTACTCCAGAGGAGTTGGCAGCGAACCCTACCGTTCGAAAGAACTATTTAGGTCGGGACTTTGAACTTAAGAAAAAGACTAAAGCAGAAACGATACTCTGAGATACATAGTTTACATATTATTCCCTTTTCTTCTTTTGCCTGTTCTTTGCGGGTGCAATGGTGTTATTACCGAAGATGTTGATGTGAAGGAATGTAACAGTATGCCGGAAGGTCGTGCTGCTGCTACTGTATTTGTATGCAATGGTGAGGCGTATATATTTGGTGGGAGGCTGCAAAATGGCACTTATCTGAACAGTTTGTGCAAGTATAATCCGACAGAGAACAGTTGGACGGAGTTGGGTAGTACGCCACTGAAACCCCGTGTGAATGCGATTGCTTGTGTTATAAGAGATACGGTGTATCTCGGACTTGGTTTCAGCGAAGGCAGGGTATATGTGGATTCTTGCTACTTGCAAGATTTCTGGCAGTATGTTCCTGCGACGAATGAATGGCATCGCTTGCCGGATTATTTGAACAACGAGACTAACGGCTGCATCTGTTTTTGTGACGAGGAGCATGTTTATACGGGGTTTGGTTATAATGGTAATCATACAAGGAGTATGTTTTGTTATTCGCTGCGTGATTCGTTATGGCAGCAACAGAGTATCTCGCGTTTAGGGATACCGACAGCCGTATTCTCGCCCGTAGGTGCGATGGCGGGTGGTAGATATTTTATGGGTACAGGTTTTACTATAGAAAGTTCGAACCAGTGGTATGAGTATATCCCCCAACAAGCGCGTTTTGTCCGCCTTACCTCGTTGCCAGAGAAAGGCAGGGATAGTGCAGCGTCGACGGGTAACAGTCGTTATGTCTATCTATTTGGCGGGCAACGATTTGGCGGTACACTGACTACCTTGCATTATTATAGTGAGGTGTTGCGTTATTCGATTGCTACAGGTACATGGAGTTATTGTACGGCGTTGCCTTGTGGTGGTGTGATAGAGCCTGTTGCTTTTACGATAGGTGAAAAGGTCTATGTAGGTGGCGGGGAGACTCGTGAAGGGAAAGTACTCAATAGTTTGTATTGTTTTGAAGAATAGGTTTCTGATAATAGTATCTTTTTTTTGTCTGTGCATGGTGAATACTTATGCATGGGACTTTTGGCCGTTGCCGATGGCTGAACCGGATATAGAAGAAGATACGCTGCAATATAGTGTTACCCTTTCAGGATTGGCGTCGACAGGTCGTTATGCGCCTTTTCTATTACAGTCGAATCGTAGTGGGGATATATCCAGTGAGCAATATTCAGGCAATGTGTCAGTATATATCGGTAAGCGTGCTACGCGTCCGCATCGTTGGTATGACTATGATTTTGCGATTGACTGGTCAGGTCGTATTGATAATCGTTCGATGACCTGTTATTTCAACCAACTCTATGCACATGTCCGCCTTTATGTGATAGATATTACAGCGGGTATTACGCCATATTTGTTGGGTCCTCAAGACCCTAATTTGAGTACAGGCGGTATGCTATTTTCGACGAATGCCCACCCTATTCCACGCATTACCATAGGCATTGACCGATATACCGCCTTTCCCGGTCTTTATGGCTTCGTAGAGATAAAGGGAGGTCTTACACACGGATGGTTTGCTGATAATGTGTATGTCAGCAAGAGTTACCTACATCATGCTTTTGCGGGAGCAAGGTTGTTGGGTAATCTGCCTATCAATGTATCATACGAGTTCCATCATGTTGCGCAGTGGGGAGGTTATTCGCCAGTTTATGGTGATTTAGGGAATGGTTGGAAGGATTTTGGTCATGCTATATTGGCTAAATCGGGCGGGAGTATGGCAAATGACCTTATTAATGCGCAGGGCAATCATATAGGGTGGCAAATTCTATCGGTTGACCTTAAAGGAGAGGAGTGGACTGCAACGGCGTACTGGCAAGCGATATTCGAAGATGGTCCTGTGAAATTTATTTCCCAGACTATGAATCGTTCGGACGGGTTATGGGGATTGCATATTTCTCAATCGGTGTGGCCTTTTATCAATGGCTTCACATACGAGTATTTGAATACTACAGACCAGTCGGGTCCATATCATGATAGGGATGGATTTGTGTATGGCGGTAATGACTCGTATTTTCGCAACAGTATCTATCAGAATGGTTGGAATTATTTTATGCGCAGCATAGGTACACCCTATATTACAAGTCCTATCTATAATGCAGACGGTTCGGTGCAGACACTGAATAACCGTGTTCGTACGCATTATGCCGGTTTTACGGGGGACATATACGGTTGGCGTTATCGTTTGATGGGGTCGTATACCCGCAACTACGGGCAATATGAAGCACCCTTGTATTCCGAGAATACGGCAGTATTGTTGGAGGTAAGTAAGTGCTTTGAGAAAGCATGGGGTTTGGAGATGTCGTTGTCGGTTGCAGCAGACTTCGGCTCTCAGTTTGGTAATCAGTTTGGTGCGATGCTCCGTATTGCAAAGAAGGGGATTATTTGGAAGTATTGATGAAAGTTGAAAGTTGAGAGTTGATAGTTGAAAGAAGTTAAGAGTTTAGAGTTGAGAGTTGAGGGAAGTTTTTTAGTAGATGAGTTTAGGAGTTTAGAAGTTTAGGCGTAGTTTAATTGGTTGAAAGGGTTAATTAGGTTTAACGGGAACACAATGTTGGTTCATTGAAGTGGAGTTGAGAGCCATAGCACGCTATGGCTTTACTGCGGGCATAAGCGATGGATGAAACATTGATGAGGGATTGAGAGCCATAGCACGCTATGGCTCTACAGCGGGCATAAGCGTTAGATGAAACATCGATGAGGGATTGAGAGCCATAGCACGCTATGGCTCTACAGTTATCATAAATTAATAATTAACAATTAACAATTAATATACCGATAGGGCTATTTTGTAGGGGGTTGGTAGGTGGTTGGTATATTCGTCCTATATTCGTCCTATATTCATCTTATATTCGTCCTATATAAATCCTTTGAAAGTAGTAGTAAATACAAGGCTTGGCGGAAGGGAGTCGTGAGGTTACCGGTGGGGAGATGGTAGGCATGGGCTTTTTCGGCGTTAAGATATTCCAAGCGATTTTCCATGTTATTTTTACCCATTGAGAAAGGAAAAGGAAGGTTGACGGATGGCAGATTAAAAGATAAAATATCGTTATTCGTATTTTTTTACTATCTTTGCAGTTGAAAAAGCGACAAACGACTTAAACTTCTTATACTATGCTATCATCGGAGCAACTACAAGAGATTAAACTGCGTTTTGGCATCATAGGCAATGCAGAGGGTCTAAATCGTGCGATAGAGCGCGCATATCAGGTAGCACCTACAGACTACTCGATTCTTATTACAGGTGAGAGTGGTGTGGGCAAGGAACATTTTCCGAAGATTGTTCATCAGTACAGCACTCGTAAACATCAGCCCTATATAGCCATCAACTGTGGTGCTATCCCTAACGGTACGATAGACAGCGAGTTGTTTGGTCATGTGAAGGGTTCGTTTACGGGAGCGGTGAATGACCACAAGGGTTATTTTGAGGAGGCGAACGGTGGTACGATATTCTTGGACGAGGTAGGCGAGTTGCCCCTTGAGACACAGGTCCGCCTGTTGCGTGTGTTGGAAACGGGTGAGTTCATCAGAGTGGGTTCGTCGCAACCGCAGAAGACGGATGTCCGTGTGGTGGCTGCAACAAATTTGAACATGCAAGACGCCATTGCCTCCGGTCGGTTCAGAGAGGACCTTTATTACCGTCTTTCGACTATCAGTATCCATGTACCCGCCTTGCGTGAACGGAAAGAGGATATTCCGTTGTTGTTCCGCAAGTTTGCGTCGGACTGCACAGAGCGTTACCGTATGCCTTCGTTGCGGTTAACAGAGGATGCCAAACAACTATTGACGAGTTATTATTTCCGAGGTAACATCAGACAGTTGAAGAATATTGCGGAGCAGATATGTGTATTGGAGCAGCGCAGAGAGATTCCTGCGAGCGTATTGCAACAGTATCTGCCGACGGAGGAGATAGGAAGGTCGTTGATGTTGAGGCCTACGCAAGGGGGAAACGACAGTTTTGCGACAGAGCGTGAGATACTGTACAAGGTGCTGTTTGACATGAAGAAAGAGTTAGACCACTTGAAACAGGAGGTGGCTCACTTGAACAGGGTTGAGCATGTTCCGCAGCAGGTGGCCGGCAGCAGTGAGATAGAAGAGAACCAGCCGAGCGTTACGCCTATTCTTCGGAAGTCGGACAAGACGATCAACGAGGAGCAGTATCAGCAAGCCGAAGAAGTGAGTGCAGAGGATGAAGGTCTGACCCGTATCCAACAGATAGAGAAAGAGGCTATCCGTCGTGCTTTAAGGCACAACAACGGGAGCAGGAAGGCGGCTTGTAAGGAGATAGGAATGTCGGAGAGGACACTTTACAGGAAGATAAAAGAATATAATTTATGATGAGGGAGCATCGGAAAACCTTAGGCATTGCGTCGGTGTGTCTGTTGGCAGTTATGCTGCTGGCCGGTTGCACGGTGACATACAAGTTCAGCGGTGCAAGTATTGATTACACGAAGACGCACTCGATATCCATTGCCGATTTTCCGAATCAGGCAGCGTTAATCAACCCTACTCTTGCGAGCGACTTGACGGAAGGTATCCGTGATATATTCACGAAGCAGACACGGTTGCAGATATTGCGCAAGGGTGGCGATTTAGAGTTGGAGGGCGAGATAACGGATTACCAGTTGACGCCATTGGCTATTGCCGCCGACTCGTATTCGGCAGAGACGAAGTTGACAATGACCGTGAGGGTGCGATTTACGAACAATACAAACCCAGAGGAGAGTTTTGAGAAGAACTACTCCGCCTTTCAGACTTTTGATTCATCGCGTATGCTGAACGATGTACAGGACGAGTTGTGCGGTATTATGATACAAGAGATAGCGGAAAATATCTACAACGATACGGTAGCGAAGTGGTAGGCTTATGACAATAGAAGAGTATTTATCTTTGCTTGAGAGTCCGGAGTCGGTGGATGAGAGTGCGATAGACGATCTTCGCGCGTTGTTAGGTTATGCGCCTTATTGCAGTAGCGCACGGATGTTGCTATTGAAGGCACTGCATCGTTCGCACAATACGAATTACAGTGCCGAACTGCCGAAGACGGTGTTGTATGCGCATAGCAATGAACAGTTATACTTCCTGCTTCACCCTAAAGAGGTTATCCGTCAGGTGAACAGTTACAGCAACGATTATTTCTCGTTTATAGAACAATTGGAGGCAAAGGCTGCGCAGACGGGAGAGTCGTTCCATTCGCTTGCATTGAAGTTTCAAGAGGCACGGTTGGCCTATCTGCAACAAACGCGTACACCCCCGACACAGGCTGCACCCAAGCCGAAACGGGCAGAGAAAGCGGTTGTGATGACAGAGGAATATGCCCGTGAATGCATACAAAAGCACGACTACCATACGGCATTGGAAATATTACGCACCTTGTATTTGCACAATCCAAAAAAAAGTAGTTACTTTGCAGACCAAATCGCTTTCCTTGAAAGGGGGATCGCCTTGCAAGAGAAGGAACGGAAATAGATAAACTATAAATACTGAAGATATATGTATATTTTACTGACAATTCTTATCGTCATCGCCGCAATCTTGCTCACTCTTTTGGTGTTGGTACAGAACTCGAAGGGTGGAGGATTAGCAGCAGGTTTTGGAAGCGGCAACCAAGTAATGGGTGTCAGAAAGACAACCGACTTCCTTGAGAAGTCCACTTGGACACTTATTGCCATTATTGCCGTATTGTCTATTGTTGCCGTAGGTATTCATCGTGGCAGTGCCGTTGTAGATAGCAACCGTTCTGCTATTTCGGAGCAAGCACAAGAGGCAGCAGAAGCCGCAGCACCTATTCAGGGATTCGGCGAGGATGCTCCTGCAGCGCAACCCGAGAGCGGCGAGGCAGAATAGGAACGGCTTGCGCATAGCGTAAAGCGCACAAGATACCCCTTCTTTATTCTTTTGGAAGCAAGAGATAAAGAAGGGGTTTGTTTGTATCTCTACCATTGGCGGCGGAACAGTCCTCCGATGAGCGAAACGAGCATATACCAAGGATAGAGCAGTTCCAGAAGGAATGCTATGCCGAAGGAGATGTCGGGGTCTCGTTTTTTGATAAGACGGTATTCGACAGGGAACTTGATGAGCAAGACAAGAGGACAGAGAATCTGCAGGAGGTTGGCTATGGTGATATACCAGCCGCAGCGGAGGATGTCCCTGTCGGTATAGTGCGGGGCTTTACCCGCCCATCGCATCCGTTGCTTGAAGAACGCACGAAAAGAGGTAAGCGGTCGCACGACGGCTGTAAGACGAGGGGTGTCGGCAACGGCGATGGTCAGTCCCCGTCGTTTGAATGATTCCAAGAGGAACATATCGTCGCCGCTACGGATAGAGAGATGCAAATCGTTGTAGGACTCCAACCAAGCCTGCCTCCGTACTATCATGTTCGCACTGCTGCACATAACGGGATGAGCGCGTAAGGCAGATTCGATTGTAAGTTGTTGAATGGCTGCATACTCTGCAATCTGCAAGCGTTCGAGGAGGGAGGGATGTTGATTCTCGGACTCCATACGGAGGGGTAAGATGAGCAGGTCGGTATTATGGAGGTATTCCGTGAGTTCTTCTCCAGTGGCAGACGGAGGTACAATATCATCGTCCTGTAGCCATACATAGTCGGCTTGGGAGGCATTGATGAGTTTAGCGAGGGCGTGTTTTTTGCCTAAGCCATCGTCGTTGATTCCTCTGCGCGGGATGATGATTTCAATGTGCATAACTGATGATAGAAGTCTGGATAGGACTTGGCGATACACTTGATGTCGTCGGTTTCGATATCGGCAGCCAAAAGTGCCATTGCTATACGGTGGTCGTGGAAAGAAGGATAGTGGCGGGTATCGGGTTTCAAGCCGTTGAATACGGTCAATCGGTTGGATTCTTTGTAGGCAAGCCGTTCTGTACCAACAGGATGCAATGATATACCCAATCGGAGAGCCGTGAGAAAGACTGCGGGATAGAGGTCGGGACAAGCAGAGAAATCAATGGTAAGGGTGGCAGTGGTTGGCGGTTCGGTTTGCGAAAGGAGAATGCCTTTGGATGTTTCCTTAGTGTGTACTCCGAAGTGTTTGAAGAGTTCGGCAACGATTGCATCGCCTTGAATTGTGGAAAGGGTGAGATGGCGGAGGAGGATTGTCGTGCCTTTGTGGAGCGCCACATACTCGTACCAGAAAGCAGCGGATGACCAATCGTATTCCAGTGAGACATTGCCCTGCAGGACTTGTTCGGTCATTGTGATATATGGCGAGGTTATATCAGTCTGCAAGTGCAGTTCGCCTTGGATCCGTTCTCGGATTAACAAGAGTGCAGACAAGAACTGTGTACTCTCGGTTTGCGTTATTTGCAGAGTGGTTCCATGCAGTTGTCGGCCTTGTATGCGCAGGGGAGGATAGCCTTCTGCAGCCACATATTCGATGTCGGCACCCATCTTGCGGAGCGCATCGACGAGTTGTCCTATGGGGCGTTGGCGCATACGCTCATTCCCATCGAGCAGGATGTAGGTTCCGACCTTCTGGGCAAAGTAGGCCGTCAGGAATCGCATGGCAGTGCCACAGTTGTCCACATTGATATACTTCTTGGGCTTAGACAGGGCATTGTGCAGCAGTACGACATCGTGAGGGAGGTTGTTCTTGGGTAATGCAGGAAACACATCTCCCCGCAAGGCAGCCCTTACGAGGAGACGATTAGCAATAGACTTTGATATGGGCAAATGGATAGTATGCACGCGTATCAGTTGTTGACAGACGGCAGCCACGAGTAGTCGCGAGAATAGCGCAAGTGTTGCTCAATGTAGCCTTCTGTGTAGTCGATTTTGATGTCCGTTATATTGCCTTGAGCGTCATATACAGGGGTATAGACAGGATTGACAAAGCCTTTGTATGGGGCAAGGTTGAGTTTGGCATAGCGAGAGAGAATCTCGTTGTGGATAGCAGGATCGACCTTGACTGCATAGGTCTCTACCATTTCTTTGGCAGCATTGTAATCGCCTTCCGATGTGATACGCTGAATTTCTGCCAAGAGTTCGCCATACAGACGGTGTACGCCTTCATAGTCGTTGATTTGCAGGAAGTGTTTCCCATCTTTCTCGATGATAGCCACTTCGTTGTTCGCAGCGTGTTGCAATACCCATTGTGCGATGAGTTGACGATTGCGCATGTGTGCTTCTTCGATATTCTTACCGGGTTCGATGCGTACAAGTTGCGTCAAGAGACCATTCATCATCTGCTGGTAGTAGTAGCACTTATACGCCTCATTATTAGGCAGGAGTCCCAGTTCAACGAGTTTAGGGTCAGCCATATAGTAGAGTCCAAAGAGGTCGGCTCGTGCTTCCTCGATGGTAGAGGCATGTTCCTTAAGGGCATCTTTGCTGACACCCGGCAGGAGTTTACCTGAGCCATGTCCGACACATTCGTGGAGGTCGGTATGCAGGTCGCCACACAGAGAGCCATACTTTTCATACTCCTTACAAATATGTTCGTCAATCATAAATTCCTCGTTAAAGCCATTTCCCTTGGCGGCTTCGTTGTAGGCGTGCATCAGATTGTCGATAGTAACTGATTTGGAGCCATATTCTTTGCGTATCCAATTGGCGTTGGGCAGGTTTATACCTATCGGGGTAGCAGGATAGCAGTCACCAGCGAGGATAACGGCAGTGATGACCTTGGCACTAACGCCCTTGACCTCTTCTTTCTTGAACTTAGGGTCGGTGGTGGAGTTATCTTCGAACCATTGTGCATTATCGGAGATGATTGTAGTACGCTTGGTGGCTTCGATGTCTTTGAAATTGACCATAGACTCCCATGTACCGGTGATGCCTAACGGGTCTGAGTAGGTTTCTGTGAATCCGTTAATGAAATCCACGCGGCTGTCTAAATCCTTGACCCACGCAATACAGTAGTCGTTAAATGTGTGCAAGTCGCCTGTACGGTTATAGTCAATGAGTTTTGAGATGACTGTTTTCTGTTGCTCATTTTCCGCATAGGGCAAGGCTTTCTCCAAATAATAGTTTACTTTGGAGAGTGCCTCTCCATATAGTCCTCCGACACGGTAAGTTTTCTCGAATATCTGTCCGTTCTCCTTTACGAGTTTAGCGTTCAACCCTACCCATATCGGCTCTGCTGAATTGTCTTTGTTAGCAGCATAGTAGGCTTCGGCTTCGGCTTGTGTTACTCCTTCGTAGTAGTTTCCTGCGGAGGTGAGTACAAGGTCTTGCCCGTCTGCCTGATTCATCCGTTTAGGCAGGATGGTAGGATCGAACATTACGGGAATTATCTCCTGTGGACATAGGACATTCGACTCTTTACAAGCGGTGTTAAACCATTCCTGTGAGAATTCCGGCAGGAACTTATCTTCGGAGTAATGGTGATAAATACCATTGGAAAACCATACGCGTTTGAGATATTTCTCAAAGAGGAGATATTCGTTTTGCGTTTTATCGCCGCTGTAGTTTAGATAGAGATCCTCTAATGTGCGGCGGATACGAAGATTGTACTTACCATTTTGGTCGTAGAGAATGTCCCGCCCTTGCAGTGCTGCCTCTGAGAGGTAGTATGCGAGAATCTTTTGATTGAGCGTTAAGTCTTCGAAACCCGGTACTTGATAACGCAAGATTTCAAGGTCGTAGAACTTATCCACATTGTAGTTGAATTGATTGTTCTGTTCATTTTTTTGACAGGACGCACAGAGTAGTGTTGCAGTTCCGATCATTGCATAAATAATTAAGTTGCGCATAAGCATGGTATTGGTTTGTTATTATTCGGTTGATTTAGATACGGTCTAACACAGTTTTGACCAATTCCTTTATACGAGGTTTGTAATCTGTGTTTGCCGCTTCTACTTTGCGTTGGGCTATAACACAGCATACAGTCATTGCCTTATGCCCCATGTGGAGTGACAGACCAGCAATGCACGAGCCTTCCATCTCGTAGTTGGTTATCCGCTGTCCGTCATATCGGAAGTCGGATATACGCTCGTTGATGTCGGGTACAGCGATATTGACACGAAGCACCCGTCCTTGTGGTCCGTAGAATCCATTTGCGGCGATGGTACAACCACGCAACATATCATCTTTGGCGATGCGTTCTACAAGTTCCTCATTGGCATTGACCACATAAGGTACTGCGGCTTTGGCAGGATAGTGTATGTAATCGACGAGTGCCTTTTCAAATCCCAAGTCGGCTATTTTGTCTCTGCCTTCATAAAAGGCCAAGACACCATCGAAGCCTATGGATTTGACGGAGACCAGAAAACTGCCTAACGGTATATCATCTTGCATGGCACCACATGTACCTACTCGTACTATTTCGAGTTGTCGTTTCTGCGGCTTTTCAGTCCGTGTTGTGAAATCTATATTGGCTAATGCATCGATTTCGTTCATTACGATGTCGCAGTTATCGGTACCGATGCCGGTAGAGATACAAGATATTCGTTTGCCGTGGTACTTACCTGTTATGGTGTGGAATTCACGGCTTTGAATATTACACTCGATAGAGCCTTCATCGAAGAAAGATGCTACCATATTGACCCTATCCTGGTCGCCGACAAGAATCACCTTGTCTGCCAGGAACTCCGGCTTTAGATGCAGATGGAATACAGAGCCGTCGTCGTTAATAATGAGTTGTGATGCAGGGAAAGTTTTCATAGTATTCTGATTTTTTCGTTACTAATTCATTCATAAAGCATTTATGCTTCTCCTCCGCCAAAAGACATAGGTGTCGAATTAGAAGCATGGCTTGGTTTGATGTTTATCTGTCCGAACTGCTGCTCGTATTTATGGATGTTGTCTTGTAGTGCGAATAGTAGTTTCTTGGCGTTCTCGGGATTGAGTATGATACGCGATTTCACATTGGCAGATTGCACTTGCGGTACAACCCGCACGAAGTCTATTACAAACTCGTTGGATGAATGGGCAATGATTGCAAGGTTTGAATAGATACCATCAGCCACCTCAGGCGGCAGGTTTATTTGCATTTTGTTCTCTTCCATATTCTTTACCATTGTTGAAGTTTCTTCCTATTGATTGTGTTGAACAATATTAGTGCCAAATTGTTAATTGGCAGATAAATATCGAATATAATGAATGCGAGTATGAACCGTCGTTGTGAGAAATGTCGTGCGGCGCGGTTTATTACAAGCATTTGAGAAAGATAGCGCAACAGAAAGCAGAGTGCCGCAGTTGTCCAACACCACCAATATGGTTGCAGGCAGACAATGATGAGCATCAAATAGAACAATCCCCTTATTAGCGGCTCGCAGAGTAGGCGGCGTTTGGTGGTCGGTGTGTATTTGGGTGATACACTCAAGTGTCGTCTTTTCTGCTGCAGCCAATCGTGGAAAGTTGTTTTGGGGATGGACCATGTAATACTCTCCTTTGATACAGCCACTGCGGTATTTGCTTTGTGTGCAACTTTATTGACGAATAAATCATCGTCGCCTGATCGCATACCTAACAAGCCAGCAAATCCCTTCTCCCGAAAGAACATCTCCTTACTATATGCCAAGTTTCGTCCTACGCCCATGTAAGGTTGTCCCATGATAGCCATACCCATATACTGTAGTGCGCAGAACAAAGTATCGTATTGTATCAAACGATTGATGATTGTTTTCTGTTCGAAATACGCACCGTATCCCAATACCACTTCGGTGCCTGATGTAAATTGTTGCACCATTTCCCTTATCCAGTACTTGCTATCGGGTACGCAATCTGCATCGGTGAGCAGAAGGTATTCTCCTTTTGCTGCTTTGGCCGCCAAAGTCAGTGCCAATTTTTTTGATGAGCGGATGCGTACTTCGTGCGGTACGAAAGTGAAGCGCAAGTTCGGGTAGTCGTGTTGGTATTGTTCGATGACGATTCGTGTATCGTCCTGGCTTTCGTCATCGACGACAATTACTTCGTAGTCGGGATAGTCTTGTGTGAGTACTTTCTTCAGAAACCGTCGCAGGTTGTCGGCTTCGTTTCGTGCGCAAATAGCCACGGACACCATTGGTAGTGCTGTAGGTGTCGGTTGGGGCTTTTTTTTGCTGCGATAGACAGAGCGATTGACTGCGTCTATATAGACCCAGTAGTAGATTATCTCCAAGAGAGCAAGCAGTGACAGTACAGATATGAGAATATATTGCAGCATCGTTCTTTACGGTATATCAAAAGCGCAGTCGCACATTATCGACCCACAGTGTGTTGCCCGCATGTCCGATGAACGCCTCGTAGCAGCCGGAGGTCAATATAATGATGATGTGTGTAGGTTGGTCGTTTTCAGTACCCCACCCCTCTTCTTGTATCGGTACGATTTTACCTTTTGAGTTTAGTGCTCTGTAGGGTTTGGAAAGTCCCATATATGGAGTAAAGTAGGGTTCTTTTGTGATGTCCCCGTAGTGTACCGGTATTTCGAAATCGTTGACCCAAGTCGGTTGTGTTTTTGTGATACGGTGTGCGGCAGTACCCAAGCGTAAGGCATGTATGTTGCCTTCTGCATCTTCCCAGCGTTTTTGTAGTAGGAGGTATATTTCTGCTTCGTCGTGTCCTTGCATCTTCTTGGGTTTGCCTAATCCTTTTGCACAAGTGATTATTTGTTCGTCGGATATAGTGGCTTTGTAGTCGACTATCAGTGCCTTTGGTTTTCGTGTGAAGGAGACACCAAAGTTGATGTTAGAATATGGGTCTTTGGCAGTTCGTATAGGCTCGATTGTTTTGCCTGTGAATATAGTGCCGTTTACGAGTACTTTGATGTCGATAAATCCGAAGACTACCACTTCTTCGAATTTGACATCCATGCGGCAGCAAGTACCGTTGTCCCTCTTTTCGGGTGTGGTTGTTCCTGATGCTTTTTCGATACCGCTGACTTTTGCATAAGCATTGCTGACGCTCCAAGGGTTGTGTCCTTGTTCGTAAATCCCCTCATAGACGAAGGGTGTATTTTTACGGATGGTGTCGGTTTTTCCTATTGCATACAAGCGTTTTGTCTTTCCTCCGATGATGGCGGATTCGTTGATATAGCGTACTGTCCAGTTCTCGAAATCTCCGAAGGGGACATATTCCACCTCTGCATTTAGCGTGATGAAGGCATACAGGCACAATACGCTTGATAGGGCTATTCTTTTCATTCTGTTGGGACTTGTGAGTCTTTATCTTCGATTTTCCTTACGGGTTGTGTGTAGATTGCTTCGTTTCGGGTCAGTATGATATTGTTTGACAGATTTTTTATCCGTTGCCGTTGAATATCTTGTGCAGCCATTTTGGCTACTTGGAGTGCGCCTTGTAGTGACAAGTGGGTATTATCGATTTTGCCATCCGGATACTTGGCGTATATTCCCCCAGGTATATGACAGAAGTATTTGACAGAGGCAGAGTCGCCTTCCCGTGTGAGCCACTGAGATGTGAGGGTATTCAAATCGATGAGTGTGATTTTTTCCGCCTTTGCGACTCTACGGGCGGCGTTTACATAGCCTCCGTGTCGATTGACGAGTTCGCCTGTTTCCTTTGAGAAATATCGTCGGGCAATGGGTGTAAGGAGAATTGGGGTTGCTTTTTTCTTCTTGACATCGTCAATCATCTTAGTCAGGTTGGCTTGATACTGTTCGATGGTAGTATATCGGGTGGCGTCGGTTTTCTTGGTGTCATTATGTCCGAACTGTATTAGTACGAAGTCGCCCCGTTGTACATTAGCGAGAGCCTCGTCCCATCGTCCTTCTTCGATGAAAGATCGTGTGCTTCTGCCGTTTTTAGCGTAGTTCTTTACGATGACATTCTCGGAAAGGAAGGTCGGGAATAGTTGTCCCCATCCCCGTTCCGGGGTGATGGTAGTGTCTTCTCTGTCAGCCATAGTGCTATCGCCTACCATGTGGATGGTTACGGGTTTGTCGGAGGATGCGATCAGAATCATTCCTGTGAGGATGATTGCAAGGAAGGGGATTGTTCTTTTCATTGAGATATTTGTTTTTTGCAATGGTGCAAAGGTAGTGTTTTTTTCAAAATGGTACAATAGTGTATGGCAGCAAGAATGAGAAAAGGAGACTTAAGGGAGGTGAGAGGGATATGCGTTGCAGGGTGATTGTTAATAAATGGTGTATAGATGTTAATATGTTTAATTGTCCGTATTTTGTATGTCGGATGTTTTTGTATTGGATTTGGTTCGGAGTTGGTTTGAAGTTGGTTGCTTTATCACATAAGAATCACATAAGAATCACATAAGAATATCATAAGAATTACATAAGATTGTCATATAGAGATAAAGGAGAGATTAAAGAGAGTGTAGTCGGATGATAGTTAGGTTATAAGTTAACAGTTGAAAGATGAAAGTTAAAAGAAGTTGAGTGATTAGGGTTGAGGGAAGTTGTTTAGTTGAGGAGTTTATGGGTTTAGGAGTTTAGGAGAAGTTTAATTGGTTGAAAGGGTTTATTGGGTTTAACGGGAACATATAGTTTGGTCAGTGAAGGAGAGTTGAGAGTCATAGCACGCTATGGCTCTACAGTTATCATAAAGGTTGTGTCGTTTAAGGTTGCGTATTGGTGGGGATTATAGAGGTGGGAGGGGAACATATTGTTTTTCCTGCGAAGGGGAGTCGAGAGCCATAGCACGCTATGGCTCTACAGCATACATAAACGCTGCTCCGTTGAATGTTGCGTGTTAGTGGGGAATATAGAGGTGGGAG
>CAVEFV010000038.1:0-20152 GCA_963615025.1 Firmicutes bacterium CAG:95
TTTCCTGCGAAGGAGAGTCGAGAGCCATAGCACGCTATGGCTCTACAGCGGGCATGAACGCTGCGTTGTTGATGGTTTTGCATTAGTGGGGATTATGAAGGTGGGAGGGTAACATGTTGTTTTTCTTTTGAAGGAGAGTTGAGAGCCATAGCACGCTATGGCTCTACAGTTAGCCTAAACGAAGTTACATTTGGTGGGCAAACATCGATGGTGTGGGGAGAGCCATAGCACGCTATGGCTCTACAGCGGGCATAAACGATGGAGGAAACATATTCTGGGAATTGAGAGCCATAGCACGCTATGGTTCTACAGCATACATGAGCGCACGGTGAGTGAATGAATGGATTTGAATGGTGGAGGGGAGACGGAGAGAAAAAAGAGGCTGTCTGTATATTGTTCAGACAGTCTCTTTCATCCTCTTTATCGTTCGGACTTATGTAGGAGGATGTTATTCTTTATCTTTTTTTCGGGACAAACTGCCGTGATGGTTACGATGGACAAGGGAGGCAGTTGCAAGAGCAAGTGGTCGTTGTGTGTTTGATAGTGCGTGAAGGCTTGCGGCTGTATGTTGTCGGGATGAACGAAGGTGTTGTGTGCCTGTGGATGTGCAGCGTGCAGGATTTCTGCGTTGATCACCTGCGGTGCGTTCTTGCCAAGATAGAGGTACAGAGTGTGCGCGTTGTCCAAATCGGTGTTGCTGACACTTATTACGATGTTGCCATTGTCTTGCAGCGATGCAGTGGCGTCGATGGCTGGTACTTCGGACAGGACACCATCGGCAGGGGTGAGGACAGGGTTGTTTTTGGCGATGACAGGGATGTGGAGGGCATCTTGGTGGGGTTGGTACATTCGGAAGACATGGTAGGTGGGTGTGAGTAGCATACTGTCTTCGTGCGTCATTATCATTGCCTGCAATACATTGACCACTTGTGCGATATTGGTCATGCCGATACGGTTGGTGTAGTTATGGAAAATGTTGAGGGACAGTGCAGCAACCATAGCATCGCGCATAGTGTTTTGTTGGTAGAGGTGTCCGTCGATGGTGTTGGGTTCTTGCGCCCACCACGTACCCCATTCGTCGATAAACAGACTGATACGGCGTTCAGGGTCGTACTTGTCCATGATGTCGCAATGGCGTTTGATGACAGGTTCGATGCCACGGCACTTGCCGAGCGTCCAGTAGTAGTCGTTGTCGGAGAACTGTGTGGCAGAGCCTTTGTCGCCGTCCCATGTTTTGACGGTGTAGTAGTGGAGTGAGACAGCATTCATTCGCTTGCCGATTCGTTGCATGAGTGTTTCTGTCCAGTAGTAGTCGTAGTCGGATGCGCCACTTGCAATTTTGTAGAGTCGGTTGTCGCCATAATTTCGTGCGAACTCGGCATATCGTCGGTAGAGGTCGCTATAGTATTCGGGTGTCATCTGTCCGCCACATCCCCAACTCTCGTTGCCTATGCCGATGTATTTGACCTTCCATGCTTTGTCGCGGCCGTTTTGTTTGCGTAGTTCGGTGAGAGGGGTTTGTGCATTGGATGTCATGTACTCGACCCAATCTGCCATTTCCTCGACACTGCCACTGCCTACATTGGCACTGATATATGGTTCGCAGTCCAACAGTTCGCAGAGGTTGAGGAACTCGTGGGTGCCAAAGGAGTTGTCTTCGGTTGTACCGCCCCAGTAAGTATTGACAATCTTGGGTCGCATGGCGGGGTCGCCTATGCCGTCTCTCCAGTGATAGGAGTCGGCAAAGCATCCACCGGGCCACCGCATGACGGGGATGTGCAGGTCTTTGAGTGCTTGGAGGACATCATTACGATAGCCGTTGGTGTTGGGAATGCAGGAGTTTTCGCCGACCCAAATACCGCCATAGATGCAGGAGCCGAGATGTTCGGCAAACTGACCATAGATCTCCTTCGGGATACGCTGGGAGGCTTGGTCGGGATAGAGATAGAGTTCGACGGTGTCGGGTGTGAGGTAGCGCACATATTCGGTTCCCGCAAGGAGGAAGGCTCCGACCCCAAAGTCGGCGGTAGAATTGGCGTTCAGCACTTGTCCTGGGATGGCTCTATCTCCGATGGGTTGGACATAGCCAACAGTTCCGTCTTTCTGCAGAGCGGTATGCAGGAGGTAGTGGTAGCCATTGTTTATTGTATTTTGGAAGTCATGTTCGGGTAACAGTTGTTGATTGACACCCCAAGTGATGGCATAGAGGAAGAATGCGGTACCGCTTGTTTCGGCTCCCGGAGCGAATTCGGTATCGGTAAGGCTTCGTGTCCAATACCCTTCGGGCTGCTGCAGGGAGCGCAAGGTGTATGCCATCTGCGTGAAACGAGTGTGCAGGGTAGGATAGAGGGGATGGGCAGGTGGCAGGTCTTGCAGGACTTTGGCGAAGGCAGCAATCGCCCATCCATTGCCTCTTGCCCAGAAGTCTTTGCGATTGTTATCGGTCTGGTGGATGGGATAGATGTAGCGTGCATCCCGATAGTAGAGGTGTTCGTCGGCATCGTAGAGCAGGCTGTCGGTGAAGAGGAAACACTCTTGCAACTTGTCGAGATAGCGAGCGTCTTGGGTTAAAGTGTAGAGTTGCATCATCTGAGGCATGCCCATATAGAGTGCGTCGATCCACCACCAGTAGTCGGACTGCGGATGGTTGAGGATATAGTCGAGGACTTGGGTTGTTCTGCCTAACCACTGTTGTTTCTGCTCTTTTGTACCGCAGATGCGATAGAGGTCGATGTAAGTTTGGAAGCAGGTCTGCCAATCGGCGAAGAGGACATGTTGGTCATCCTCTCCGTAGGTCTTGTATTGCCAAAGGGCAGAGTCTTGTTCTGTAGCCCCTTGCCAATGGTTATACTCAGCCCAAGCCTTCGAATAGTCGAGCAGTTCGTTACGACGGGTGAGGCGATAGAGTGCGATGTTGCCAGTATGGTACGCCGCATTGTGCCAGAAGGCGGTTGCTTGTGGGGCGTGAGACTGTTGCCAGTGGCGATTGACATAACACAAAGTATCCGTGAGGGTCTTTTGGTCTTGCAGTTGTTCTGTTCGCTTGGCTTGAGCGAGGTTGATGGACAGAACTATCGTGATGAGAAAAAGAAAGAAGTGTTTCATTACCATTTATCTTTAGTGGTGATAGTATCGAGGTGTAGATGGTCTTTCGGGAAGGACATACCGTTCCATGCCTTCTCTTGGGTGGTGGGTAGGTCGGATTCCGTCCAGAATGGGTGGTTGGGTTCCAAGCCTAAAGGCAGGAGGATGAGGGAGGTCATATAGAGGCTGCCATTGTTGGTGTACCAGTCGGCTAAGTCGGGTTGTGAACCACAGAAGCCCAGTGTGAGGTAGCCGCTACTGTTGAAGTTGTTCTGCCGATCGAGCATACGATGCATGACCAAACTGAGAGCATGGCGTGTTTGTCCATTGTTCAGTGTAGAAGGCAGGGTCTGTTGCCACGCCATCATTGCCAAAGGTTGCATGACTGCCATACGATAGGTGGCACTTCGTCCAACGACAGGGAAAGTACCTTCGGGGGATATGAAACGCTCCAAGATAGCAGCGTAACGCTGTGTACGACTTAATTGCCGTTGATAGTATCGGGGATAATCAATGCGGGTATTTACCCCCAACTCCGTCATTGTGGCGAGTGTCTCCAAGTACATTGGGTGAAAGACATAACTGCTATAGTAATCGAAGGCGAAATGCTGTCCGTCGGCAAACCATCCGTCGCCGACATACCATTCCTCTACTTTCCGACAGGCGGTGTTAATACGAAAGATATCGAACTCTGCCCCTGCCTTTGCCAAGAAACTCTCAATAACAGCCGAGAACAATAGCCAGTTGGTGTAAGGAGGGTCTATCTTCCTCAGTTGTTGGAAATTGTGTATATATCGTTCTTTCGTAATCTCATCGAGCGGAGTCCATAGTGCGTCATAAGCCCGAAGGAAACTCTCTGCAATATAGGCAGCATCCACGAGTATCTGTCCTTCCCCCTCCCAAAGCAGGCAATCGGGACTGTTAGGGTCGATGGCATTAGCATAAGCCTTGATCGCCCATTGGCGACACTGTTGCCGTTGCTTCCCCTCATGGCTGTCATCATCGGGTAGACTGAGC
Source organism: Firmicutes bacterium CAG:95 (assembly GCA_963615025.1). Lineage (GTDB taxonomy): Bacteria > Bacteroidota > Bacteroidia > Bacteroidales > Paludibacteraceae > Colicola. Next base: position 4,102 of record CAVEFV010000038.1, read on the forward strand.
CACGGTGCGATACCGGCCATCAGTCGTCCGAAGCACTCCATATATACCACCTTTCGTTGTCGGTTGTCGAAAGAAGGACTGAACTCCGTCTGCATGGTCGCCTGCAGTTGGTTCTTGCAGAATGGTTCCAACACGGGTTGAGCGAGTTTGTAAGCAAAGTCCGACCAATACTCTCTCTCGGCACAAGTGGCTACCTGTATGATACAAGTAGCCACTACAAACAAACACAATCTTTTCATTATTTAGTTGCTTTAGTTATAGGAGAGATGATGAAAACATACTCTTGTGGTGTACTTTTTACCCGCCACTCAGGTAGGGCTTCCGCAAAACTACTCCAACTGTCAACTCCTCCGAGCCCTGCATGTACACCATCGATGCACACCTCCGTATAACCGCTTGGCTTCAACTCATCGGGGTGACGCTGTGCCTTGCTATCGCCTTCGCTTAACTCTTCCAAACTATAAGGCAGAGCCGAAGCAGCGAATGGCTTTGTGGATGTTACCTTCAGTCCATAATCCTTGTCAGATGCGTAAATCTCCCACCATCGCAAGTCGCTCTTCAGACCGGTCTCCTGCGGACGGATGTATGGATAGAACTGCTCTGCAACACGCTGTGTGTAGATACCTATCGGCTGTGAGTGCAGACGGTCTGCATAATTCTCTACAGGTCCTCTTCCATAGAAACAGAGCCTGTCTAACTCTTTCGGCAAACGCCAGCGCAGTCCTATGCGGAATGGAGTTACTATGCTATCCTCTGTCGGACGGAAACTCTCTCGGATGACAAGACTGCCATCGACCTGCAGCGTATAGGTCAAGGTCAGAAGACAATGCGCACCGACTATTTCATATTCCGCCACTGCTTGCTTCGTGCCTTTATGCTTCGTCTGTTTCACAGGCGACAAGAGTCGTAGTTCCGGACTACGCCATACCTTCTTGCTCAGTTGCAGTCCTGCCCCCATATCATTGTCGGTAGGAGCGCGCCAGAAATTCGGACGCAATGCCCCTGCTTCTTCGATATAAGCCACGCCATTTACAATATATTTGCTGATGAATCCCGTCTCGGGGTCAAACTGTAGCACTGTCTTGGCTTTGTCCGCCTTGCTTGCTGCAGGTAGGCTCATCACTGCAGAGGTAACAGCCAACTGCTGCTGACTCACTACATAGTCTTTCTCCAATAGTGGCTCTGCTGTTTTCAGGCAGAAGCGTACATTCAGGAAACACTCTTTGTCCTTGTTAACTGCCTCGAACGAATAAGGAAGATGCACAAGAACCGTCTGTTGCGGTGCAATATCCAAGTTCTGAACAACCCCTTGCTGTGCCACTTCACCATTCTCTGTAATCTCCCAACGCAGATATACATTGCGTAAATCACGGAAGAAGTACTCATTGTAAACACGAATATCTCCCTTTGCCGCATCAAAGTCCTTCACCCATATATTTTGGTGCTGATACCGTACCTCGTATGCCTCTGGGTGTGGCACTCTGTTGGCACTGATAATACCGTTGCAGTTGAAATTATTATCACTCGGGTCATAATCGTTGTAGTCGCCACCGTAGGTGCAGATATGTTTACGGGTCGGATCATTCGGGTAGCGATGCAGGGCTTGGTCCACAAAATCCCAAATAAACCCTCCTTGGTAACGCGGATACTTGCGGATGAGATCCCAATACACTTCAAATCCGCCTGACGAGTTCCCCATAGAGTGGTTGTACTCACATTGTATCAATGGTTTAGTGTAGTGCGGATCGTTCAGATAACGCTCACAATAGGCGGGGTGATAATACATAGGGCAGAATATATCGCTGTTCGAACCATCCTTACCTGCCTGTTCAAAGTGGATCGGACGACTGTTGTCCTGCTCTTTTATCCAATGGTAAACGGCAGCGAAGTTCGGTCCATCCTTTGTCTCATTGCCCATAGACCACATAATGATGCTCGTGTGATTACGATAAGTACTTACATTATGCTGGTTGCGTTCCATTATCTGCTTCCCGAACACCGGCAAGAAAGTCGGTGCAGAGTCCTCATAACCAAAGCCGTGGGACTCGATATTCGCCTCCGCACACATATACAAGCCGTACTCGTCGCACAAACGATACCAGTACGGGTCGTCGGGATAATGACTCGTACGCACGGCGTTGATATTGAGTTCCTTCATTATTTTCACATCCTGCAGCATTCGCTCACGACTGACCACATAGCCGCCGTCAGGGTCCATCTCATGACGATTGACACCCTTAATCAGTATAGCCTTTCCATTAACCAACAACTGACCATCCCGTATCTCTATACGACGGAAGCCGATACGCTCTGCAATGTACTTGTTGCCAATCTCCAGAACTAATGTGTATAAGGTTGGAATCTCTGCCGACCAGGCTTTCACTCCTTCAACATGCATATCCCATTCAGCCTGCCCGTTCTTGGCTTCCACTGTCCGTACCAATAGTTCCTTTCCGTCAGGCGCAAGCAATGTGGCTTTAACAACCTCATTACCACGCATATCCACTCTTGCGTGCAACTCGCCGTCTTGGTAGTTCTCACTCAGTGTAGCGTCCAAACGGACATCGTCTATACCGTTTGCCTTGTCTTTCTGATATAGATAACAATCACGCGCAATGCCCGAAAGACGCCAGAAGTCCTGGTCTTCCAAGTAACTCCCGTCGCACCAGCGGAACACTTGCATCGACAGCAGATTGTCGCCCTTCTGCAAATAAGGCGTTATATCAAACTCAGTCTGATACTTCGAGTCCTCCGTATAACCCACGAACTGCCCGTTGACATATAGGTATAGATTCGAGGTTACACTCCCAAAGTGGGCAATAACTTCTTTGTCCAACCATTCATCGGGAATACTGATAACACGACGGTAAGTACCTACATGATTGTCTTTGATAGAAGGGTAGGGGTATTCGTTGTCGAAATGACCGCGCCATGCAAAACCTATATTCACATATTCAGGGTCACCGTAACCGTTTAACTCCCAGATTCCCGGAACGGGCATCTCTCCCCACTTGCTGTCATCGTAGTCTGTACCAAAACAATCGGTGGGGCGTTCATCGGCATTCTCAACCCAGTGGAACTTCCACATACCATGCAACGAAAGATAACTCGGCTCTGTCTCTTTTGTCTGATTCAAAGCCGCTTCTTTGCTGCCGTAAACATAAAAATCGGTATGCAACGGATAACGGTTTATCTCGTTGATACTAAGGTCGTGCCATGCCGTGTTATATGGCATTTGCGCCGACATACAAGAAGAATAACTGAAAAGCAATGTGGTGGCTAATGCTATACCACGGAAAGTGTTTTTCATATTGCAGTAAATTTAATGATTTTTCCGCTGCAAATATAAACACATAACCTTTATATTAAGTCGTATATTTACCGATATTTCACTGCAAAATGCAAGTTTTTCGGTTTTGTCTCCTTTTCGGTATCTTTTCCCTTTCCGTAGAACTACCCTTCGTAAAGCCCGATAAATACTACTGTTTTCAAAGGTTTAATATAGGATGAATATAAGACGAATATAGGACGAATATAGGAAGAGTATAAGAAGAACATACAAAGCAGGTCTTTGCACCGACAAAAAAACGATGCACTTTGCATCGTCAACTCATCCGCAAAAACAGCATTCCCGTATGTTAATGCCTGTCGCTTATATGTTAACAGGTTTTCGCATCCTTGCGGTTATATCAATCAATGTACCCTGCTCAATGCGATAAAGCCTCTGATTGGTTGTGGGAGAACTCAAAGGACCTAATGCTTCAATATAGGGACCTATCTTCACATAGTCGAAATGGTCTGCAACAAACCCTTCAGGAAGGTTCGGTCTGCCTGAATACCAAGCCACTCGCTTATCCAATGTCCGAACATGCTGCGCCAGACAATCAACCGATTGTGCATCGGCATCCCCACCCATAAAACACACACAAGTAACGGCACTCGCATAACGGGCAAGAATCGTATCAAGCGCACTCGTAGTCAGTTCCTCACCAATATCTTCCATCAATTGCGGACTATGGCAACCTCTGCAACGGTTAGGGCAACCGCTAAGATTGATGGCAAGTGTCGTCTCGTCAGGAATTTCCTGAAACACAATATCGTAATCGGTATATTTAAGCATACAGACCAAAGGGATAAAAAGTAGGGGTTGAACACTGCCAACCCCTTACCAATAAGTATGATGGTTACAAAAACAGAGGGGCGTTCTGCATCAGTTATGCGAAACCCGTATCGGGAAACTTATCCGATACAGCCAAACTGCTCCTCATTATTATTGTCCTGCATATTTGCATAATAACGCTTGGCAGCCTCCTTCTGACGAGCCTCCGAGAAATTACTGATACGCTTCAAATAACCGATAATACGGGTCAGATAGTCCAAGTTCTTACTATGGCATACAGGACATTCTTTCAAGTAACGCTTGTCGATATGACCGCAATCGTTGCATACCGTATTCGGGATGTTGAAAGTAAAGTAGTTGCAACCTTCTTGCGCAGCAACACGAAGCAGGTTCCGATATTGTGCCTCCGACAAATGTTCCTCCAAGTTGCAATGTAGCGCAGAACCACCTGTCAGATGCTCTATATAACGCTTGCCATGCAAACGGAACTTGTCTATTACATTAAGTGTGGTATCTTCCACCCTGTAGAAATAACTGTTGTAGCAATCACGGGGTACCATATAACCATCCTCTCTGTCCCATTTGGCGTGCTTTACACCCACATTCTCGGCAGGTATCATCTCGCAATTAAACATTACCTCTTTACTACGGTACTGCTTGTTGAGTTTCTCCACAATACCTAACACCTCTTGTACAAAATGCGCATACTCGTCATTGTCGTCTATATTCATACCTAAGAACTCTGCAGCCTCAACCAAACCGTTTACGCCAATAGTAAGATACTGCCTGCCAATGTTGATATATCCTGCATCAAACAGCGGTAACATTCCTTTAGCCTGCAAACTTTTCAGGTTCTCATTATAAGCCAACTGCACCTTATGCATCAACTCTACTATTTCCTCTACATATTTTTGGTAAGGTATATTGTTACGCACTGCATATTGTATGGTGCGGTTCAGATTAATAGTGAGTACACTTTTCGAACCCGTAGATACTCCGCCGGCACCTAATGTGTAACTGAAACCATTATCGGTAATTTCATTACGCAAACGGCAACAAGAAGCCAACGAGTCAGCATTGTCGCTTATGTAAGTAAAGAACGAGTGTCCTTCGGCATACATCTGAGCCGTTAAATCGCCGTATTCCTTGTCCTTTACATCTCCGTTCTCTGCAAGCAACGCCATCGTTTCCACAGGGAAGGTGAGTACTGTCTTTGTGCGTTCACGATTAAACCACTTCATAAAGCGCCTCTGTAGCCAGTCTAAGGAATCAAAATGTGGCTGACTGCCGTCAGGGAAATAGAAATTACCGAAGATGCTCTCGAAATAGTAACGGTCGTAATACGAGATATTCCAAAATACGGCTTGGAAATTACGCGCACCCGTAGGCTGATTGATAGAATAAACTACTTGCTCAAAACAGTCGGTTATAATTTTATCAATAGTACGACGCTTCAACGATAAATCAACTACCTCGTCTGCACGCTTGTAATAGTCTTCACCAAACTCTTTCTCCACAAAGTAGTTCATATACATCAGGAACTCCGGAGTAGCGCAAGCACCCGAAAGCATAGACGACACAATAAACACCATGTTTATAAAACCGCCGCAGAACGATTTGAGGTTCGTAGGAGGAGTGGAGTTTCCGCCTATGGAGATAGTCCCTCCTATCAACCACGGATACATTGTGATGCTGGCACAATAGTTCGCCAGACTTGTCTCGTCGTTCTTATAGATAAAGTGCTGATTAAGCAACGAGATATATTTATCGGCCAATTCCTTACCGTACATCTTCTTAATACGGTCGGTCAATAGTCGCCTGTTCAAACGAATATAGTTCGATTTAGGCAACTCACCTATAAGAGTGGCAATGTTCTTACGCTCCACATTCGCATTAGCATCGTACTTGCTACCTGTTGCAGGGTTGGAAGCATCGCAATAATTAATAAGGAAATTCAATTTATCACGCGTCTCTCGGTCTTCGGTGTGCCTGTTACGATAGAGCATATAATTTTTGGCAACCTTGAAATAACCCTCTTGCATAAGTGCCAACTCCACTTGATTTTGTATATCTTCAACACTTATCCCGTTGTGAATACGCAAATGACCTAATACGCTCGTCAATATCTCTTGCGTAGCAAAAGATTCGGAAGCAATAAAAGACTTGGCAATTGCATCTTTGATCTTCTCTATTGTAAAGACTTCTTCTTTACCGTCACGCTTTATAATATAGGTATCCATATATTTGGTTTATAAGGTTAAACTTTATCTATTAGAACATTACAATATAGTGCCCTTCAGAGGGTAGAGTGTGGCAAAGATAAGAGAAACTTATTAACAACCAACTTTTTTTTATGAAAGTTTTCAACAATCACAAACCTGCACCCTACCAACTTCCTGCCAAAGCCCGATAGCAAAAGACAGAACGCAAATAAAGAAAATAAACAAAAAGAAATTACTCCCGATGGTCGATGATATTATCCGACAACAACCGATATAGCATCTGCAAATCTTGTTCGTCGCTCAGCAATTGGAGTTGTCTGTCCATCACATTGTTGTCTTGTCGGACAGCCGGACCTGTCTGCGCCTTTCTGGGTGCAATCGTCTTCACACGCTGCGCCGTCTCTTCTATCAAAGGCTGAAGAATATCGAATGGCAGTCCTGCCTTCTTCAGTTGTTCTTCGGCAAGCGCATATAGGCAATTCGTAAAGTTATTGGCAAACACGCCTGCCAGATGCAAGCGTTGTCTATGCTCAAGGTCTGCATGGAATATCCTGTCCGATACCTTTCGTGCAAGCCATTCTATCTCACCCGTAACCGAACTGTCGGAGCCTTCTATCAGAATAGGTATATGCGAAAAATCCACCAACTTCTCTTTGCTGAACGACTGAAAAGGGTAGAGTACACCATACCGTTGCTTGCCACGAAAAACATCCATAGGTATTGAACCGGCTGTATGTATGTGAACAGCACCTTCTCCACCAATCGAATAACCCGCGAACAACGGAAGAACCGTGTCCGTCAATGCATAAACATAGCAATCAGCCTCCGAATCAATAGCATCAATATGGCTTGTATAAGGGCAATGCAATCGTTCACCCAATGTGCGTGCCGACTCCTCCGTACGACTATAAACCTGCACAACACTCACCCCTGCTCCTTGTAGCGCAACAGCAAGATTGGTCGCCAATCGACCTGCACCTATAAACGCTATCTTCTTCATTGTTGGTTAAATAGATCGTCAAACGAAGACCCTCACAGCAGCACAACCTATTCCATTCGCACACCTCTCAATCCCCGACAAAGCCTATTCTGCATACTGACTGTTACCTATCAACGGTCAATCATTTATACCGCTTCTTGGCTTGCTCTTTGGCATAAGCCTGCTGTTCACGCTGCAGTTTCTCCAATCGGGCAGCAAGACCTCTCTTTTTCGGGTTCTTGGCATTCTTTGCCTGCTTGGCTTCCATCTGACGGAGAAGTTTCTCATCGTCAATAGACCAGCGGAATATATAGGTCTGGATGATGGTTATCAGCAACGATATAAAGTAGTAGTAACTCAATCCTGCTGCGTAATCGTTGAACACGAACATAAAGAAGATAGGCATAAGATACATCATCCACTTCATCATCTTCATCTCACTGCCTCCCGACTGTGTCTGCATGTTCAAGTAGGTGTACAGAATGTTCGTTACGGTCATCAACAAACAGAACAGCGATATATGATTACCAAAGGTGTTGGAAATAAGCGGTATATGTGTATTCCACGACACTATCGCATCGTAGGTCGAAAGGTCGTCTGCCCAAAACAATGACTGCCCTCGCAGTTCAATAGCCGTCGGGAAGAACCAGAACATAGCCATCAGTACAGGGAACTGGAACAACATAGGCAAACAACCCGCCATAGGACTTACACCCGCTTTGCTATACAGTGCCATTGTGGCTTGCTGACGCTCCTGCATCTTCTCTGCCGGGTATTTCTCGTTGATGGCATCTATCTGAGGTTTCAGCACCCTCATCTTGGCGGACGAACGGTAGGAGGTGAAGGTAAAGGGGAAGATAATCAACTTTATCACTATCGTCATCAACAGAATAACCACACCTATGTGCAAGCCCCAAGAGGTAAATAGGTCGAACATCGGTATCACCAATATCTTGTTGATCCATGATACGATTTTCCATCCCAATGGCACCAACTCTTGCAGGTGCAAGCGATTCTCTTTATCCACCCCGTCATCGTAAGCCTTCAGTGTATGGTAGTGGTTCGGACCCATATAGATACGCATGTCCGTACTCTTGCCTCCCGTCGGGTCGAAACCTACAACCGTCTTCGTGTCGTACTCCTTGATATATTCCGATGTCTTCGGCATCACACGGCTTGTCATCTCTGCCGAACTGAATGCATCGTTCGGAATAATCACTGTCGAGAAAAACTGGTCCTTGTAGGCTATCCACTGCAACTTGTTGTTCACGGTCTCATCGTCGTTCTTGCTCTCTGACAGGTTCTCGATATCGTTCCCCTTGAACATATACTGCAGCGTTGCATAGCGTTCCTCGAACTTACGGCCTTTCTCCTGCTGACGAATACGCTGATACCAGTGCATCTCCATATTGGTCATGTTCTGTGCCAATATGTCTTGCATTCCCACTGCCTGAATGCTTGCATGGAGCATATAATCGTTGGCAGGAAGGGTATAGACATACTCGATATACGATTCTTCGCTCACAGCCAAGCGCATACTCAGTTGTTGCGCTCCGTCTTCTGTAGTGTGGACAGGTGTCGGCTCAAAATACAGATTCTTCGTGTGAAGAATACGGTTCATGCCCGTTACAAGCGTGAAACTGAGTTCCGTCTCATCTCCTTCGAACAAGCAAAGGTAGTTGACCGAATCTTGATAGGTCTTGTATTTCTTCAGTTCCGCCTTATAGATATAGCCGCCTTTGTTCGCAAAGGTAAGTCGGACAAGGTCGTTCTCCATCACTGTGTATCCGTCTTGTCCTGTCGCTGCAGGGGCGAACTCTCCGTAAGCCACCTCTATCTGCTTTTGCAATACGGCACTGTCTTCTGCCGTTGTAGGGGCAATCAATGTCTCTGCTGCCTCTATGGCTTTCTGTTCCTGCAATGCTGCCTCATGCGCTAACTGTTGGGCATAAGCAACCGAGTCTCGGTAATGGCGTTGAGCCTCCAACTGTTCCTTGCTCGGACGATTCAACAACGAGAAACCAATCAAAATGATAGCAATAAGCAAAAAGCCTATGAAGGTGTTCTTATTCATTATTATATAGTCATTATATAGTCTTTATTCCAATTCTTTTTCCGTCCCTTTTCGGGCGATGATACTTTGCTCACAACCAACAATGTGTCCGGAGCAAACAAAGCGGCGCAAAGGTACAAAAAATCTGCGACTGAAACAAGAGCAAGATTCTTTTTTCTCTCTGTCGGACAATCTCCTCCCTTATTCCTCGCTTTTTCCTCCCTTCTTCCTTGCTTTCAAGTCCCCTGTTTCTCTAAAAACCTTTAATTCCCTGTTCCTTCCTCTTTGTTATGGATTGCCTGAAAGTTACCCTCTGCAAAGCCCGATGATTACTATGTATTTCAAAGGATTTATATAGGACGAATATAGGATGAATATAAGACGAATATAGGAAGAGTATAGGAATACTATACAAACTACCCACAAAATTGCCCTCTCGGTGTATTAACCATTAACACTTAATCGTTAATTTATAATAACTGTAGAGCCATAGCGTGGAAAGGCTTCTAACTCTCCTTCGCAGAACAAACTTTGTGTTGGCGTTTTACCTCTTAATTCAACCCGATAAAAAAATAATTTTCAAAAGAATTGTGTATAACAGAATAAAGTTGTATCTTTGCGGGTGTCAAAGTAGAGTTATCTTTGTTATGCGCAAGTCATACCCACACTTTGTAACCCATGCGGTAAATGCAGACTATTGTTTTGCCTTTGCTGTTCCTCTCCTCTGCCTTCGAACTTGCATGGTGTCTCTTGTGCGCTTGCAGGGCAGAACCATCCACAATAACACTGTAGCGCTTAATTTCTCCTGCTGATTTACAATGACCACCTACCATGAAACACATTATACCAACACAACCCTGCTACGAGATACCTATCTTGTAGCCTTTCGTCGTATATGACAATAAAGCAAAAACACATATTTAACAATAATTTACTAACTAATTAAATCAATCTATTATGAAAAGAAAATTATCTATTCTTTTCGCTGCACTATTCTGTGCGGCAATGTCCTTCGCGGCGACGGAGACAGTGACTATCAATTTTGGTAGCACTGAAGGCTATTGCAATTTTAAGTCTACCTCTGTTTCTTACACAGATGCAGCAAATATGCAATGGGTTATGGCTGCAAGCGGAACCTCTTCTTTTACGGCAAACGCTAAATATAGCCAAATTGGATCATCCAGCAAACCTGCAAGTTCTATTACGATGACAGGAACTGCACAATCTGCAGGCACTATTTCTGCTATATCAGTTAAGATGGGTGGCTTTTCGGGAACTGCTGGTACAGTAATTATTAAAGTAAATGGAGAGCAGTATGCGACAGGTAGTCTAAATGCAACTAATGATGTAACTATTAGTGGCTCTGAAAGCAAGACAATTGCCAAAGATCAGACAATAGAGATTTCCGTAACGAGTATCAGCAAAGGTGTAAAGATATATAGTATATCCTATACCTATGAGAAACAAGAAACTCCCGCTACCGGTATAGCATTGGACAAAGCCACCCTTTCGTTGGACAAAGGTGCTACCGAGCAACTGACTGCTACTCTTACTCCAGCAGACGCTACTACAGAGGTAGTGTGGACAACAGATAACGACGCAGTGGCTACCGTAGCCAATGGTTTGGTTACCGCAGTAGGTGTAGGTACTGCCAACATCACCGCTACCGTAACTCCCGCAGAGGGAACAACCTTCACCGCTACTTGTGCTGTTACCGTAGTAGCCGCTCCCGATGCACCTACTTTCACCGTAACCGATGAAGTATTCGAAGGCTCGATGAATGTAGCCATTGCTGCTGCAGAGGGTATGAAAATCTATTACACCACCAACGGTGATGTACCGACTACTGCTTCTACAGAATATACTGCTCCGTTCGAAATCACCGCTACCACCACCGTTAAGGCTATCGCTTACGATGAGGCAAACACCAAAGCCAGCGTAGTGGCTGAAAAGACTTACACCAAGGCTATGACCTGCGCTGAAGCTAATGCGGCTGCAGACAAGGCTGTTATTAATTTGAATACCGTAACCGTGGTGTATGTGAATGAAGCTAATATCTATGTAGCAGACGCAACAGGTGGAACATTGGTATACTATAAGGGTGGAAATTACGGATTGAAAGCAGGTCAAGTAGTAAAAGGACTGAAAGGTTCAATGAGTATCTATAATAAATTACCTGAGATTGTACCAAGTGTAACACTTTCTGATTTAACTATCACGGAAGGTGCGGTTCCAGAGCCGACGGCTATCACAGCAGTTCCTACTATGGCAAACATCAGCCAATATGTCCGCATCAATGGTGTAACTACCACGGCGGCTACATGGAGCAGTAGCGACAAAGACGCAGCAGACCGTACTTTGGTTGCCAAGTTGGGCGAGGATGACCTCACACTCTACAACACATTCAAGATTGACCAAGTATTTGAGGCACGCAACTATAACATTATCGGTTTCGTTACTTGCTACAACACGACTGTTCAAATAGCAGTAGTCAGCGCAGAGCCTATCTATACCGTTACGGCGACCGTTAACGACGACAATATGGGTACCGTATCCGGTGCCGGCGAATATGCCCAAGGCACCGAGGTAACACTCAAGGCTACTGCCGAAACGGGCCATAAGTTCGTAAACTGGACAGACGCTGACGACAACGAAGTTAGCACCAATGCGGCTTACACCTTTACCGTTACAGAAGATGTTGCCCTCATCGCCAACTTCAAAGAAAAAGCCGTACCGACTATAGCGGAATTATTCACCTACACCACCGACCAATCGTGGGGCGAAAGTACTTTTGAGGGTACGAAGTTCCGCGATGTAGCCGTACACAATGGCGTGGCGTACGCCCTCAAGAATAACGAGGCACGCATCGTAGCCTTGGATGCAAGGACTGGTGCATATATCCAAGACCTCGACATGACAGATGTCAGCGGTGGAGCCATTACATTGAGCGCCATCCAAACATTGGCGGATGGTACGCTGTTGGCTATCAACTGCCAATCGAATTGCGCAACCGGCGATGTAAAAGTTTATAAGTGGGCAGACAAAGACGCTACCCCCGAGGTACTTTTTGCCGGTAAGTTGGACGAAGCACTGCGCATTGATGCTTTCTACTATGAAGGCACTTTGGAGAACGGCGCAATCTGGACATCGTATTCCGGTGGCGAAAAAGGTACGACTTGCAAAGCCATAAAGATACCGGTTGTAGGTGGTGTAGCAGGTACCTTTGAGTCCTATGTTTTGAATTCGTATGCATTGGAAACCTCTTCACGCGTAATCTCTGCAAGCGATAGTGAGATTGCCATTGCTACCAAAGGAAAGATGTACACCTGGACTATCAACGCCGACAAGACCACTACCATTAAGTACTATACGGAAATTGGCAACAAACGCTATTCCAACAATGTGAAGTTGTTTGAGTTTGACGGCAGCAAATATATGGCAACCGTATATTGGGGCGATACAAACGGCACTATGTCCAGCCCGCAAATCATCGTTTCTACCTACACGGCATTAGGACGCTGGAGTACAACCGGCTTGACGGATGTGTTCAAATCTCCTGCAGAGGGATTGGGTACCGGTCGTAACACCTCGTTCTTCAACGGCTTGGATGTAGTAGTAGGCACGAAAGGGTTCTATGTGTATATGACCAGTATCAATGGTGGTATCACGGCTTGCTACTACGGTGAGGCGGAAACTCCAACTCCGACTGAGATTGAGAATATTACTCCGAGTGAGGTTGTGGCTCCGAAGGCAACGAAGGTATTCCGCAACGGACAAGTCCTCATCCTCGTAGGCGACAAGACCTACAATGTAATGGGACAGGTAATTGAGTAAAGACTATGTATATAGCAAGGGTGGCTCTGCTGGGAGTTGCCCTTGCTATTATCTATTTATTCCACATCGATTAAACTTATTATGAAACGGGGGATTTATAGAAGTCCCCTGTAATCACTAACATTTAACTTTAATACCCGTATGAAAAAATTATTCCTTTTTTGCACCGCTTTGGTGTGTGCAGTGTTTACGGCTTCTGCATTGAATCCGTTTGCTTATGGTTTATCTTCCGAACTGTCAGAAGACGGCTCTTCGCTGACAGTTTATTACACACTCAATGCAGACGCAACAGCCGCTTATGTGGTTGTTTACGATGATGAAACCGAAGTGGGTTCTTTCCCGGTTACCGACATCACGGCAGGCGAACACTCGGCAGTTATCGTAACGGCAACGCTGCCTTCCAACAGATCTTTGACTTGGGGCATCAAGACAATGGGTACAAGCCCCGAAGAGAAGACGGCGGTGAAATGTGATACTCAATATAATTTCTACCACCCCCAAGGATTGGATATTGACATGAACCCCGAGAGTGCGCATTTCGGTCGTATATTGATTACGGAGTGTATGGAGGTCGTTGCCACCAAGGCGGACTACCATACTTCGGGCAAGGGTGCCGGTCTGTATGCATTCAATCCGGATATGACACCTGTGGCAGAGGGAGTTGCCTACCGTGGCGGACATACCTACTCGGCTGACAAAGACATGTATGGTTCCTATACACGCTACTCGCCCCGTAAGGTGCGTATTGCAGAAGACGGGCGTATTTTCCTCACCACGCAAGACGATAAGGGTACGGTTCTGTTTGAAGTAAACCCCGACAACTTAGACGAATGGACAAAAGTGATTACCGGCACGCAGAACGATGTGGGCGAACTCTACAACGGCGACGATTTTGTGGCTGCCATGAATGTCAGTATGGATGTAACCGGTGCAGGCAATGACCTGAAGATTATGCTCTTGTCGGCCAATAAGAGTGGTCTTGGCTTTGCATATTCCGGCTTCCGTTTGGATGAATATAACTTGGGAACTGCTACCTCTTGGAATGCGGCTCCCTCCAAAGCCATTGCAGGACTGTCCGGTAAATATACTGTCGCTGCAACCAATACCAATGTCATCTACGACGGCAAGGGCGGTATTTGGTATGCCAATTCCCGCGGTACGGCTACGGAAGAGGAACCTCAGTTAGTACACTTGAATGCGGACGGTGTTGAAGATTTCAGTATCAAAGCGTCAGGCATTTACTATGGGGGTGCCGGTATTCGTTTCAACCGCGACGGTTCGATATTGGCTATCGGTCGGGACCGCATTTCTTCAAGCAATGGCCAAGTGGGCATCCATACGGTAAGTGCGGATGAAGAAGGCAAGCCGGTTTTAACCAAGGAGTATGACCTTACGCTGACCGGTATAGGGCGTAACATCAATGATATTGCTTTTGATGTGGCTAACAATATGTATGTCTGTGGAAACAGCGGCGAGAAATTCCAAGCCTATGCGCTTCCGTATAGTGGCGAAACCGTAGTTCCCGCAGCCAGCCAATATGCATTCACGCTCAATGGAACCGGAACCTATATCAACAACACCGCGGCTGACGCTACCATTACCAAGAAGATTGTCCGTGACGGTCAGATTTATATCATCCGTGATGGTAAGACTTATAATGTAATGGGACAAGTGGTAGAATAAAACCATAAATATTCTCTTGGAGTTTCTTTCTCAAAAAGGGAAGCGACTCCAAAAGAAATACAAAATCAGAGAGCCGCACACCATGCGGCTCTCTGATTATTAACTATACTATGCTTTTATTTTTCAACTAATCTATCAAATAACCACAAGTAGGCGTTATTCATCTGCAATAGACAACATATCAAAATACATCAAACGCGTATCTTTATTTTCGTCTTGTGGCAGTAACTGCTTAATGCCGTTTTTCTCATAAAAAGGAATAGCCGACAAATACGCATCCACCGTCAAGAAACGATATGCCGGAAGAGTAATATCTTCCAATAAGCGCAATTTAATCAAGTTCATTAAGTTAGACCCCAAACCTTGATTACCATACTTGCTGGAAACAGCAAACCGGCCGATTTTAACGGACGGATAACTGCTAAATTGTTTTCCGTGTGAAAACTGCTTACGGAAACGACG
Organism: Firmicutes bacterium CAG:95; assembly: GCA_963615025.1. Lineage (GTDB taxonomy): Bacteria > Bacteroidota > Bacteroidia > Bacteroidales > Paludibacteraceae > Colicola. The sequence continues at coordinate 19,455 of CAVEFV010000038.1, forward strand.
CCATTCGGCGTGAGAAACTTCTAACTTGGTAATTTTATCTGTCAATAAGCAAAAATATGCCGCAATCTCATCACCATCGCGTAGAATAAAAGTATTTGCAATTCGTTTCTGCGCTGCAGGTGCAGCATCTTCATGCAGGAACTCATTCAAGTCGGTATCTCCGCAATCAAACCTTTCCACCGAACAATCGGCGGACAAACATACCAATTCCATTAAAGACAGATGCGGATAGAATGAATAAAATCACGACAAGCACGCTCTAAGTTCAAACGATTTTGTCTTCTCTCTGAGAGCGGCATTTGCTCCACCCGTTTCATCTCTTCCGTAAAACGATTGGCATTCTCACCTGTCAGTAGCGGTGTTTCTCTAATAGGTCTTGCCATAGTATAAAGTATTTGTCAGTAGAACTGTTACTTACGCCGCAAAGGTACGGATTATTTCTAAGACTGCCAAATAAAAAAGAAAAAAGACGAATATAAGGTTTTACTGATCAACTCTTCATAAGACATCCACGAATCCGATAGTAATTATGAAGTCGATAGTTTAGAGTTGAGCGTTGAGGGCAGTTTTTTGGTTTTGAGTTTAGGAGTTTATGGGGTTTTACGGGAACATATTGTTTAGTCTGCGAAGGGGAGTTGAGAGCCATAGCACGATGTTCTTCATTTCTTTTGCCTGAACAAAAGAAACGAAGCAAAGAA
>CAVEFV010000039.1:0-19992 GCA_963615025.1 Firmicutes bacterium CAG:95
TTGTTCTTTGAAGTGGAGTTGAGAGCCATAGCACGCTATGGCTCTACAGTGGGCAATAAACAATTAATAATTAACAATTAACAATGAATGATTAATATAGGGAGATGGGTGTTTTGGTGGTGCGTTGTAGGTAGTTTGTAGGTTCTTCCTATATTCTTCCTATATTCGTCTTATATTCATCCTATATTAAACCTTCGAAATTGGTAGGAATGATGGGGCTTGGCGGAAGGGAAGTTTGATGGATTGGGAATTTAGGAGGGAGGAATGAGGATTAAAAGTGGAGCGTTGAAAGTTAATAGTTGATAGGAGTTATCAATAACGGTGAAACGGTAACATTTGCTATATTTGCATATATGGGAAAGTTGCAGTACCTTTGCGTGCCAATAAAAGATGGCTTACCAGAAATTATCTAATACAAAAGACTATGTATAAATACATGACGGCTGCAGAAGCGGCTGAGTTTATTGAAAACGGCGATGTAGTAGGGTTCGGTGGTTTTACACCCGCAGGCGCTCCTAAAGAGGTGCCAACTGCCATTGCTCATCGTGCCGAAGCCTTCCATGCGGAAGGGAAACCCTTTAAGATAGGCATCTATACCGGTGCGAGTACGGGAGATAGTTGCGACGGAATGTTGGCTCGTGCGCATGCTATTCAATTTCGTACCCCTTATCAGTCGAGTAAGGACCTGCGTACGGAGATTAACAATCAGGATGCCCATTATTTTGATATGCATCTCTCGCATTTGGCTCAGGAGTTGCGTTATGGTTTCTTGCCGAAGCCGAAGTTTGCTATAGTAGAGGCTTGCGAGGTAACGGATGACGGTGAGATTGTTCCGACGGCAGGTGTAGGAATTATGCCTACGATATGCCACTTGGCAGACCATATTATTGTAGAGTTGAATGCTGCAATGCCTGCCTGTATGCGTGGTATGCACGATATATATGAACCTCTTGACCCACCGATGCGCAGAGAGATACCTATTTACAAGGTGAATGACCGCATTGGGACTGATTGTATAAAGGTTGACCCAAAGAAGATTATTGCTATCGTAAAGACCAACCGTCCGAATGAGGTGGGTAAGTTTTCGGAGTTGGACGCAACGACCTCGCAGATTGGTGCGAATGTGGCCTTGTTTTTAGAGAACGAGATAAAGGCAGGCCGAATACCGAAGACTTTTTTGCCTATCCAGTCGGGTGTAGGGAATATCGCCAATGCTGTGTTGGGTGCTTTGGGTGAGAACCCGCATATACCGGCTTTTGATATGTACACGGAGGTGATACAAGACTCGGTGGTAGGGTTGATGAAGGAAGGTCATGTACGCTTTGCTTCTGGTTGTTCGCTGACGGTAGGGGCAGACAAACTGCAAGATATAATTGATCATATTGATTTCTTCCGTAGTAAGATCGTGCTACGTCCGCAAGAGATTTCGAATAACCCCGAAGTGGCTCGCCGTTTGGGACTGATTACTATCAATACGGCGTTGGAGGCGGATATATACGGCAATATCAACTCGACGCATGTGTTAGGTACCAAGATGATGAATGGTATCGGAGGCAGTGGTGATTTCACCCGTAATGCGTATATCAGTATATTCACGACGCCGAGTGTAGCCAAAGGCGGTGCAATATCTTCTTTTGTGCCGATGGTATCACACTTGGATCACTCGGAACATTCGGTGAAAGTGATTATCACCGAGCAGGGTATAGCCGATTTACGGGGCAAGAGTCCGATGCAGCGCGCAGAATGTATTATCGAGAATTGCGTTTCGCCCGATTACAAACCGTTGCTGCGTGAGTATTTATCGTTGTCGAAAACGGCGCATACCCCACACAACCTTGCACTCACAACAGCAATGCATCGTGAGTTTGCCAAGTCGGGTAATATGCTCAATACGAAGTTCGAGGAATATCTATAGTTAAGACAGCCATCTGCATCGGAGCAAGTTGGGTGCAGCAATTACATAAGAGAGTCGGTTTGATAATGTTCAAACCGACTCTCTTGTATGTTGCAGTGGAGAACAGAGGTTGTTCTCCACTATTTTCTTGTTCTTTATTTCTTCAATGCGGCCTTTTTCTCTTTGCGTTTAGCGATAGCCTCTTGCATATCGTAAGCCAGAGGTACGGCAATGAACAGGGTGGAGTAAGTACCGATGATAACACCTAACATAAGTGCGAATACGAAGCCTCGTATGGTTTCTCCGCCGAATACAAAGATTGCTAACAATACAACGAAGGTTGACATTGATGTGGAGAAGGTACGGCTTAATGTCGCATTAAGTGCTTCGTTAATTTTACTACGGCGGTCGCGCTTTGGATACAAGGTATTGTATTCGCGGATACGATCGAATACCACCACAGTATCGTTGATGGAGTAACCTATAACCGTCAGGATAGCCGCGATGAACGATTGGTCAATCTCCATTGAGAATGGCATCACCTTCCATAGTAGGGCATACATACCCAGAATGATGACAGTATCGTGTGCCAAGCCCAGTAGAGCACCGATAGAGAATGAGAAGTTTCGGAATCGCAAGAAGATATAGAATGCGATGATGAATAGTGCGATGATGATAGACCACACTGCAGAAGTCTTGATGTCGTCGGCTACTGAAGGTCCTACTTTTTGACTTTGCATGATACCTACTGTATCGTCGATTTGTGTAGAAAGGAATCGTTCAGGTGTTACATCATTTGCCAAGAATGGTTTACATCCTTCGTAGAGTAGGTTCTCTATCTGGTCTTCGAATTCCTCACTATCATTGTGGATGCCAAAGTTGGTGGATACGCGTATCTGGTTTTCTGCACCAATAGTGATAACATTTAATGAGTAGGTCTCATTTTCTCCGAGTTGCGCTCTAAAGATGTCGTCTAATGATGCTTTGACATCCTGTGTATTGACAGGTTCTGCAAAGCGTATAATATAGTTACGCCCACCAGAGAAGTCTATACCAAAGTTCAGTTCGCTCTGTAATGCACCCGGAATAAGTCCAAGAATACTGAATATGATAATGGTGCCGGATATAGCGTAGCCCCAAAAGCGTTTTCCTATGAAGTTGATGTTCAGCCCACGGAACCAGTTCTTGGTGATGATGGTGGTGAAAGGTAGTTCTTTTGCCTTTTTGCTATCTGCATAGCGTTCCAAAAGCAAACGGCTTATGAATACTGCCGTTAGGAATGAGGACACAATACCTATCATCAAGGTGACAGCAAAGCCTCGTATAGGTCCAGTACCGAAGACAGCAAGCACGACACCAGTTAGGAAGGTGGTAACATTAGAGTCGATGATAGCAGAAATGGCGTTAGAGAATCCGTCTTGTATGGCTTTTTTCATTAACTTTCCAGCAGCCATTTCTTCTCGAATACGCTCATAAATAAGCACATTGGCATCAACCGCCATACCCATAGTAAGGACGATACCCGCTATACCGGACAGGGTAAGTACGGCTTTGAATGACGCAAGGATACCCAATAAGAGGAACACATTGCAGAGTAGTGCGATGTCGGCTATGAGTCCAGGAATAAGACCATAGTAGAAAATCATGTAGAGCAATACAAGACAGAATGCGATAATAAAACTGATGAAACCATCGTGAATGGCTTTTTGTCCGAGTGAAGGTCCTACTACATCTTCTTGTATAATTTTGGCGGGTGCAGGCATCTTACCGGACTTAAGGGTGTTTGCTAAGTCTTTTGCCTCTTCAACAGTGAAGTTACCTGTGATTTGTGAGTTGCCACCCGTGATTTCGTTTTGTACTGTCGGGAAAGAATATACATATCCGTCAAGAACAATAGCGATAGATTTACCGATGTTCTCTTTTGTTATACGCGCCCATGCTTTAGCCCCCTCTGCGTTCATTGACATAGATACATTGGCGTAGGCAGTATTCTGTCCGAAGTCTGCTCGTGCATCGGTGATGACACTACCGTCTAACGAAGGACGACCATCGCGGTTCACTTTCTTCAAGGCAATGAGTTGGAAGGCAGTACCTTCTTGGTTGATAGCCTTTACTGTCCAGCATAGTTTCAAGTCGCGAGGAAGAATTTTCTTTGCTTCAACGGACGACAACATTTGATTGACGGCAGCCGTATCGGAATAGAGTACGGTACCTACAACGGGTCCACGCGCAGCGCGTCCTGAATTGTCCACATAAGGATTGAGTATCGCAAACAGAGGGTTGGCTTTTTTATACTGTTCGATGGCTTCTGCGTTGTTTGCTTCTTCGGGGGTTGTTTGTTGGAGCAGGCTGTCGATACCGTCGATAGATTCTTGGTCATTGTCTGCGGCAACTGTTTCTTCTTTTACCTCTTCGGCAGGTGCTGCGGCAGCCTCAACAGAAGCATTGTGTTGTGCAATCTCGCTGTTAAGTTGCATGAGTTGTGGAAGAATCTCGCTCAATTCATAGGTCTCCCAAAACTCAAGGTTTGCTGTACCTTGCAGGAGTTTGCGAACTCGCTCAGGCTCTTTGATACCCGGTAATTCAATAAGGATACGGCCTGCTTGGTCTAAGCGTTGAATATTGGGCTGGACTACACCAAAGCGGTCGATACGAGTACGCAAGACATTGAAAGAGTTGCTGATAGCATCGTTTACCTCATCACGAATAATCTTTTCTACTTGTTCGTTGGTAGAACCGGTATTCACTTTATCTCGGAGTTCATAAGTAGAGAATATGGAAGACAGTTGTGCTCCCGGATCTATTTCTTTGAATGCGTTGATGAATAGGGTAACGAAATCGTCGGTACTACTTTTCTGTCTTTCTTGTGCGAGCGTCATTGCCCGTACGAAGTTGGGAGATTCGTTATACCCTGATAGTGCTTTGAGAATGTCCGGTACAGACACTTCCATCGTTACATTCATACCGCCTTTCAAGTCAAGACCTAAGTTGATCTCTTTTTCGCGGCACTCTTTCAGAGTGTATCCTAACCATACTTTCTTGCTCAATAGAGAGTCGAGATATTGGTATTCGAGGTTCTTATCTCCATTTGCGTAGGCTGCTGCTTTTTTATTGTAGTGAGTAGTTACGCAAGTAAATGACAGATAGAATGCGCATACCAATGCAAGGCACACTGCTAAAATTCTGACAAGTCCTTTGTTTTGCATAGTTTTTATATTTGATTATTATTATTCTGCGTTGTTTTGTTTTGGCTGTTTGTGCTTCTTCGCTCGGAAAAAGGCACAAATAGTTTGCAAAGATACTGTTTTTTCTTTTAATGGTAAAATGTAGGCCTTATTTTTATCGAAAAAGGGTCATATTATGGTATTTTGGAGGTGAAATTTGGTTAAGATGGTCTAAAAACGAGAAAGACACCCTGTTCGGATGTCTTTTGTTTAGTTGCGGAGGGCGGGATCGAACCACCGACCTTCAGGTTATGAGCCTGACGAGCTACCGCTGCTCTACTCCGCGATAATATCTCCTATGCGGAAATCGTGTGCAAAGGTAGGACATTTATTTGATATGTGCAATAGTTTGTAGGAAAATAATTTTTTTGAGGGATACGGATGGAATGCCGGAGGTATGTTTCAGGGTCGGAATTGGTTCGATTTTGGATTGGAGTTGATTGCTTTATCACATAAGAATCACATAAGAATCACATAAGAATCACATAAGAATATCATAAGAATTACATAAGAATATCATATAGTGTTTATAGAGAGTATAAAGAGAGTGTAAAGGGATGGTAGTCGGATGATAAGTTGAAAGTGGACAGATGACAGTTGAATGGAATAGAGAGGTGAGGGTGGAGAGTTGACAGGAGCCGGGTGTTGGGCGTTGAGTGTTTTGTGCGGGTTAGGATTGGGAAGGGATGTTGCTGAGGATTTCTGTTGCCTTGTCTTTGTCTTGCTCGAAGAGGTGCAGTTGTACACCACCGACAGAAGATGTGTCGTAGAGCGGATAAAGTTGCGCGAAGTATTCGTTGGCGATGAAACAGGATATGCCGTTCTGTTCGAGGATGTTCTTTGCTATCCACGCTTCGGGTAGAGTGGAGTAGGTACGAAAGAGGATTATTTTGTCGTTGTCTCTCATAGTCGGTAGCAGTGTGCAATGATTGTTCGGGCAGATAAACAGGATAGAGTAGGCGGAGGTAATGTTTTTCCGCAGGCTGTGAGTATCTGTCTATGAGTTTATCCTACGGAGCCTTCGAGCGACACTTGCAATAGTTTTTGCGCTTCCACTGCGAACTCCATAGGCAGTTTGTCCATCACCTCTTTGGCGTAGCCATTGATGATTAAGCCGACAGCGTCCTCGATGCCGATACCCCGTTGTTGACAATAGAAGAGTTGGTCTTCATTGATTTTGCTGGTTGTTGCCTCGTGTTCAATTATGGCGGACGGGTTGCCTATCTGCATATCAGGAAAGGTGTGCGCACCACATTGGTCGCCTAACAGGAGCGAGTCGCACTGACTGTAGTTGCGTGCATGTTCGGCATTGGGTGAAACTTTGACCAATCCCCGATAGGAGTTTTGGCTATGTCCTGCGCTGATACCTTTGCTGATGATACGGCTACGGGTATTGCTGCCGAGATGTATCATTTTTGTGCCGGTGTCGGCTTGTTGGTAGTTGTTGGTTACAGCGACGGAGTAAAACTCGGCAGAGGAATTGTCGCCTTTGAGGATACAACTGGGGTATTTCCATGTGATGGCACTCCCTGTTTCCACCTGCGTCCAACTGAGGTGTGCATTCTCGTGCGTTATGCCTCTTTTTGTGACGAAGTTATAGATTCCTCCCTTGCCGTCTTTGTCGCCGGGATACCAGTTCTGCACAGTGGAGTATTTGACATCGGCATCTTTATGTACGATGATTTCGACGATGGCTGCGTGCAGTTGGTTCTCGTTGCGCATAGGAGCAGTGCATCCTTCCAGATAACTGAGGTATGCTCCTTCGTCGGCGATGAGCAGTGTCCGCTCGAACTGCCCTGTGTTGCCGGCATTGATACGGAAGTAGGTAGATAACTCCATCGGACACCGCACGCCCTTGGGTATATAGACGAACGACCCGTCGGAGAAGACGGCAGAATTGAGTGCCGCATAGAAGTTGTCGGTGTACGGTACGACCGAGCCTAAATATTGCTTGACGAGTTCTTCGTGTTCGCGTACGGCTTCGGAGATGGAACAGAAGATGATGCCTTTCTCTGCGAGCGTATCACGGAAGGTGGTCTTGACGGATACGGAGTCCATCACTGCGTCCACCGCCATATTGCCGGACAAGGCAGCCCGTTCTTCAAGAGGTATTCCGAGTTTGTCAAAGGTCTTCATTATCTCCGGATCGATCTCTTTCTTACTGTCGGTGGTATGTGCTTTAGGGGCGGCATAGTAGGAGATGGACTGAAAATCGATGTCGGGTATATCAAGGTGCGCCCATGTCGGCACGGGCATAGTGAGCCATTTGCGGTAGGCTTTGAGTCGGAATTGTAGCAGCCATTCAGGCTCGTTCTTCTTGGCAGAGATGGTGCGTATAACTTTTTCGTTGAGGCCACGCGAGAGGATGTCGGTCTCTATGGGCGTGGTAAAGCCATACTTGTAGTCTTGTTGGGTGATATCTTCAATTATGTCCGACATAGGTTGAATGCTCAATTAGACGATTAACGATTTCCGTAGCGTGCTATTCCGCAGTATCTAAAGGGAGAGAAGGGCATTGTTCCATTTCTTTGCGCAATGCCTCATCGGTCTGTGCGGTAAGTTTCCGTTCTCCCACACGATAGTAGTACACAACGCCATAGTTCTTGCAGTGGCACAACTTGTCGTAAGGAAGCCTGTTGCGATAATGCTCCTCCACTTGGTTCCAGATATCCAGAATAAGTTCATCGGCTTGTTTGCGCAACTCGCCAACATCCTCGAAGGCACGGTTGGCAATCTTGCGATGCATATTCTGGGTTACTTGTTTGTCTTTGAATATATCGTAGTGCACTTGCACTTTACTGATGGTAGGGTTGTAGATGGGGAAACCTCCCTGCTGGATGCGTTGCTGTTCGCCTTCGATGATGTTCTTTCCCCATACAAGCAAGTCTTCTTCGCTGGAGAGGTCAGGCACAATATGGCTATTAGGGTCGAGGTGATAGAGTTCCTTCTGCTCATTCTTGATGTCGCCCCTAATGACGGCGAGGTTCAGCACTTGTATGAAGTGACTGATGTACATGCGTGCGTTCTGCACGATGTGCTTGTATTGTTTGTTTGCCGATACTTTCGTCTGGAAATTCTGATGGTATTGCTCTACCTTGTTCTCAAACAGGGCAAGAAACCGTTGTGCGTCATTGCGTGTTTTGTAGGACAACACCTGGTCGGAGAAATCGGCTTCACTCGCCCTTTCTATGGCTGTCCTGAGAGCAGTGAGACGCGCTTGGTCTGTATTGGGTAAACGACGGTATGGCATGGTTCGATGATGATTTTCTGCAAAGATATAAAAATCAATCCTTACGCGCAAGCAAACTGAGTGCCAAGTTTTTCAACGGCAACTTCTTGTTGTCTGCAACGGGGATATGTTCTATGTAGGTCAGCGCTTTGTGGGTGTAGTATTCCACTGCCTTTTCGCACTCCTGCCGTACCCCTAATGCATTGTACAGTTGTGTTACACGCTCTATTTTCTCCTCTTTCGTCAGTCGCTGCTGTTGTAGTAAACGCATCAGTTCTTCCTGCTGCGTGTCGGAAGCCTTCTTGCAGGCGGCAATATAGGTGTATGTTTTCTTCCCCTCTAATATATCGCCCCCGATCGTTTTGCCGAAGGTAGCAGCATCGCCATACACATCAAGCATGTCGTCTTGTATCTGAAAAGCAAGTCCTATATTGACGCCATACTCGTACAGATTCCGTTGTTCCTCCTCCGTAGCACCCGCAATGATTGCCCCTATCTGTAACGCTGTACCCAACAAGACCGAAGTCTTGAGTCGTATCATCCGTATATACTCTTCCTCTGTGATTTTCTCCTGCGTTTGATAGTCCACATCCAACTGTTGCCCTTCGCATATCTCCGTACCCATTTGGTTGAACACACGGAGTATATCCGGCAGTACATCCGGCTTCAGTCGTCCGAGTTGCTTGTAGGCTTCAATAAGCATCTCATCGCCCGACAAGATGGCTGTGTTGTCGCCCCAGAGTGTATGAATAGTAGGTTTCCCTCGCCGCAGAGGTGCATTGTCCATCACATCATCGTGCAGTAGGGTGAAGTTGTGGAATATCTCAATGGCGAGTGCGGCAGGAATGGCGTCCGCTGTATCTTTGCCGAATATATCCGTACCGAGAAGTACCAACAACGGACGAATACGCTTTCCCCCTGAAGAGAGGGCGTAGGCAATAGGCTGATACAATCCTTGTGGTTGCTTGTTCCAATCAAGAGCCTCAAGAGCCTCGTTGACGGCAGTGGCAAGTGTGTTAATTCTATCCATGGTTACATTAAAAATGGTCTTCGATAATTTCGCTCAACACATCCGATATGTTCATCCCTGCGGCTCTTACCTGCTGCGGAATGAAACTCGTTGCAGTCATACCGGGAGTGGTATTGATTTCCAACAGGTTTATCTTCCACCCCTCTGTCAGGATGTAATCCACACGAATGATACCCCGACAGGCAAGAATATCGTAGATACGCAAGGTAAGTTGCTGCACGGCATCCCGTACCTCGTCAGGAATACGCGCCGGGGTTATCTCGCTAACCTCCCCTTTATACTTGGCGTTATAATCGAAGAACTCGTTCTTGCTCACCACCTCTGTCACAGGGAAGGCAATGGCTTTCGTGCGGGTCTTATATACACCGCAAGTTATTTCCACTCCGCTCATAAACGCCTCGATAATCACTTCGTCTCCCTCTTCAAATGCCCGACGGATAGCAGGTTGTATCTCTGCCTCTGTCTTCACCTTTGTACAGCCGAAACTGCTCCCGCCCACATTGCTCTTGATAAAGCAGGGTAAACCTATCTTCTCCATCACTGTCTTGTCGCTGATCTGTTCGTCCTTTCGGAGAAGAACCGACGGAGATATGTTAATGTCGAAGTTTTTCAGGTAGTGATTGCAGGTATATTTGTTAAATGTAATGGCCGCAGCCAGTACCCCGCAACATGAGTACGGAATGTGCAGCATATCGAAATAACCTTGCAGCAGCCCATTCTCTCCGGGCGTACCGTGAATAGTGATATAGGCAAAATCAAAAGTATGACGAACACCCCCGTAGGTATAAGAGAAATCGTTCTTGTCTATAGGAACCTGTGTCTGACCATCAGGCATAGCCAACCATGTCCTGCCGTGTAGCGTCACGATAACAGGCTCGTACTTTGTCTTATCTAAAAAGGAGAGAATACCTTGCGCACTCCTAAGGGACACTTCGGCTTCGGAAGAATCACCACCACAGACTATTGCAACAATGCGTTTCATACCAAAAAATACAATTAAACTTCAATATCGCTGCAAAATTACTATTTTTTACAGACAATCACGACTATCTCTGCGCAAAAATATAAGAACAACCCGACCACCCCTCCCATGCACTTCTAAACAAATAGGATAATCTTGTGCTGCATTTCCAAGACAACCTTAACTCTCCCTCCCTTTGCATTACGAAAAAACCACTATCTGTCAAGCCCGATAAATACTATGTATTCCAAAGGATCTATATAGGACGAATATAGGATGAATATAAGATGAATATAGAAACAATATAGAAAAATACCACGGAATCCATACCTTTCGGCAAACGGCAAAATACACCTGTTATTAGGAAATAATCCGTATTATTTGAAGAAAATTGGACTATCAAATAAGAATCTTTAGAAACTGATGGCATTTGGTACAAACTTTGTTATTGTGTAATAAACACATAAAAATTTATTCCACTATGTTGAAAGCAGAGAAAATATCTATCTTACTTTGTGAAGATGATTTGAATTTCGGCATGCTACTAAACGACTACTTGCGCAGCAGGGGTTATATAGTAGATTTTGCACAAGACGGAGACGATGGTTGGGTGAAATTCACTCATTCCAAGTACGACGTTTGTATCTTTGATGTAATGATGCCATTGAAGAGTGGCTTCGAGTTAGCCAAAGAGATCCGTGAATCAGGTTCAGATGTACCTATTCTGTTCCTCACGGCACGCACATCCAAAGAAGATATCCTGGAAGGATATCGAGTAGGTGGCGACGATTACATAACGAAGCCCTGCAGTATGGAGATTCTTATCTACAAGATCGAATCCATCATGCGCCGTATTCGTAAACGCGATTCTGAAAACAGAACACAATTCCAGTTGGGGCGTCTTGTATATGATGCATCTCGTCAGACATTGCACGATGGAGAAGCAAAGATACATCTCTCGTCCCGTGAAAACGAGTTATTACTAATACTTTGCCAGCGCAATGGAGAGTTGGTGGAAAGAAGTTCTATCCTCAAATCCATTTGGTTGAACGATAATTACTTCGCTTGCCGTTCGTTGAGCGTTTATATCAACCACCTGCGCAAAATATTGGCTATAGAACCTGCTATCAGAATCTTGAGCGTTCACGGCAAAGGCTATAAGATTGTTCTTGCAGAGGACTAATATCCTATGGACCGTCTGTTGTCCCCATCTCTACTATCCGCCGATTTCTGCTGCTTGGGAGAAGAGGTGGAGATGATCAACCGCAGTGCAGCGGATTGGTTTCATGTGGATGTAATGGACGGCGTATTCGTTCCTAACATATCTTTCGGATTTCCGGTAATGGAAGTACTGAAACGGTATGCACGAAAACCGGTGGATGTACATCTGATGATAGTTCATCCCGAACAATATGTTGAACGCTTCGTAGATGCCGGTGCAGACAGTGTCAGTTTCCACTTGGAAGCAACCGACGACCCTCGTCCTATATTGCAACAAATCAAGCAGAAAGGCAGTAGGGCAGGGCTTGCAATTAACCCGGACATACCGGTCGAAAGACTGTTTCCATACTTAGGGGAAATAGACATCGTACTGCTTATGTCGGTCTTTGCAGGATACGGAGGGCAACAGTTCATAGAGGATACATGGGAACGATTGCATACTCTCAAACAAGAGATAGCACGGCAAGGAGTACAACCTCTCGTGGAGATAGATGGCGGAGTGAATACGGAAAACGCACCTCGACTATATGCCGAAGGAGCAAATGTATTGGTTGCGGGTAGTTCCGTCTTCAAAGTACCTAATCCTGAAGAAGCCATAACGACACTGAAAGGCATTATGTAAGGTAGGATGTACCGCTTTGCAAAAATAGCGTTTGCATCTATCCTCTTGCCGGTAATAGTCGGAATAGCCATTGGCTACGCACTGACTCCGATAAACCTGATAACTACGCTGATACTTTTCAGCGTAGTTATTTGTTTGGTGTTGGTAGGACTGCTTTTCTGCCGATCTCCCTACAAGCAGTATGTCCTATTGGGCAGTCTGATGCTGTGCTTCTTTACGATAAGTTGGCTACAAACCTCCCACACACTGTCCCGCATCAGTTTTCCTTATTTCGAACAGGAAAAAACCTACCAACTACAACTCACCACACTTCCTGAACAACGGGAACAAACTGTTCGCTGCGAAGCACATATCATCGCACTGTTGGAGGAAGATACACTGCAAAGGGTGGACAAAACCATTCTGGCTACATTTCCAAAGGACTCACTTGCTCTGACTCTGCAACGAGGAGACATCCTGTTAGTTCGTACCACCGTTACCAATCCCAACAAGGGTAATCCCGAAGAGTTCGATTACAGCGACTATCTTCGTCAGCACGGTCTGTCAGGAACGGCATATATACCATATAACGCATGGGAACGCATATCACATCAACCTATACGAACCCTTAGAGCATACGCGGAGAATTGTCAGCAATACCTCAGCAATTACTTCTCTGCTACAGGGATAAAAGGCGATGAATGGGGCGTAATATGTGCCTTGACTTTAGGAAACAGAGACGGATTGGATTCCGACATCAAACAACACTACTCGGCATCAGGTGCCATGCATATACTGGCAGTAAGTGGTCTGCATGTGGGTATCCTCTATGGAGCATTGCTGCTTCTGCTCACGGGCTTCGGATTGTTCCCTGTACAATATGCGCAAAAGAAACGACGAATAGCCAACATGGCTTTTCTCTTGATAGCACTATGGGCGTACGCATTTCTCACGGGGCTTTCTGCTTCGGTAATGCGCTCTGCCTTGATGTTCTCACTGCTAACCATCGGACATAATCTCGATCGTGAAACAAACACCTTCAATACATTGGCAGCCTCTGCTACTATCATACTGCTACTACACCCATTAATGCTATTTAGCGCAAGTTTTGTATTGAGTTACTCGGCAGTAGCGGCAATAGTAGGTATTCAACCTACACTACAAGCACTCTTGCCCATACCAAACAGGTTCCTGCGTTGGATCTGGGGGCTGATTACCGTATCTGTTGCAGCACAGTGGGGTACAATAGCATGGACACTATATTGGTTCTCGCAAACAAGTAATTGGTTTATTCTAACTAACATAGTAGTCATTCCAATGGCAAGCGTAATAATCTACACCGCTATTGCCGTATTGCTGTCAGCACCCATCTATCCATTAGCCTGCCTGCTCGCAAAATTGCTGAATATAGAAGCATGGTTGCTCAATCATTATGTAGAGTGGATAGAAGCCTTGCCTTTTTCTACCTGTCAGGTATCTCTGTCGAAACCTATGCTATGCTGCCTCTGTATAGCCATAGTATGTGCTTCTTTCGCCTTCGTATTGAAAAACAAGTACTGGCTATTCATGGCACTACTAAGCCTATTAGGTCTTCTATGTTGCGATATATTCCGTATGCAGAAAATACAACAACAGGACGAACTGATACTATACAACACCTATAACACCAACATACTGTTCCACCAACAAGGAAATACGGGCGTTATACTGACTGACGACAGTGTAGGTGCGTTACAATGGACAAAGAACTTGTGTCAAAAAAGGTGTATCAAAACCATAAAGGTGGTCGATATATCGCAATACCCGTTATATGTATTCCGATATGCAGGCAAAGAGTATATTCTGGTAAGAGATTCACAGTTCGAAGACCATTATCTGACAACACCCGAAAAGACCGATTACCTACTTCTGTGCGACATCGGATGGGTGAGTGCCGACAGAATAATGCAACAATTTGAGCCGAACAATGTAATACTTATGCCGACACTAAAACGGTGGAAAGCAAAACAGATAACGGCAATAGCACAAGAAAAGGCTATTCCTTGCTACGACATACGAAAGAAAGCCCTCGTATTAAGACCGGAAGATACTGCTCATCAAGAACAATAAAACTCCTGCCTATACTACTTTCCCGTACATACTGCATTTGGGGCATTAACAAGATTTATTTATCTTTGCGATGATGTTAGACAAAGAAATGAAACCTACTATTTATTCGTTGCAGGAATTGTGCGACATACTGCACAACGCCATCGAAACACAATGCCCGAAAGAATGTTGGGTACGCGCAGAGATAGGCAGTATAACAGTTAAGAACGGTAATTGTTATATGGAGTTGATTGAAAAGAATGTGCAAGGAGATACATTGGCTGCTAAAATGAGAGCCACTTGTTGGTCGAACACCTATGCTTTCTTGTCCCCTTATTTCTTATCGGAAACAGGACAGAACCTGCAAGCAGGACTGCAAGTACTACTATGCGGGAACATCACTTTTCACTCGGTCTATGGAATCAGTTTCCAAATCATAAGCATCGACCCTTCTTACACCATCGGAGATATTGCAAGGCAGAGGCGTGAGACCATCGAACGACTGCAAAAGGAAGGTTTGATGGACTTGCAAAAAGAATTGGAATTACCATTATTGTTGCAGCATATAGCCGTTATATCTTCAAATGAGGCGGCCGGTTATGAAGACTTCTGCAATCAATTGCACAACAATCCTGCGCACTTCTATTATCATACCGAACTCTTTCCTGCAATCGTTCAAGGGGATAGGGCAGAGAAATCAATTATTGATGCTATGCAACAAATCAAAGAACGAATATCCGACTTTCAAGCAGTGGTCATCATACGAGGTGGCGGAGCAACAACAGACTTGAAGTGTTTTGACAGTTACACATTAGCATCCTATTGCGCACAATTCCCGTTACCTGTTATAGCCGGAATCGGACATCAAAGAGATGTATCCGTTGTGGACATGGTAGTACACACCCATGTGAAAACACCTACAGCCGCAGCAGAGTTCATCATTGCCCATACAATGGAGCAACAAGAACACTTGCTCCGTCTGTATCAGCGGCTACAAATAGCGTGCATGCAACCTATCTTGCAGGAAAAACAACGCTTGATATACCTTCAGTCGAAACTGCAACACACCTTCTCACAGATATTGAGCAATCACAAAAGTCGCTTGCAGATGTTACAGAAGAGCCTTGCAATGCACTCCCCTGAACATCTCTATAAAATGGGATATTCCTTAACCACCTGTCAAGGAAAGCCCGTTCACAGCATCAACGAAGTAAAATCAGGCGATGAACTGACAACCGAACTAATAGACGGTATGCTGACATCTGTAGTGAAATAATGAAACAGAAACAACCGCACAAGCATATATTTACCACCCGCCAACTAATAGGGACGGTACTATTTGGCTGCATTATGGTAACGATTATCATAGTGGCGGTATGTCTTCATCAACTCAAGACACAACCAACCGAGAAGGACTCCCAACTGCAAATACTGCAAGAAAGGGCGGAAGCAATAGAGAACCGCCTGCAACAATCAAGGCAATATAAAACCAATTACCCGACAAAGGAAACAGTCCGACTACACTTGTCTCCATTTGACCCGAACACAGCAGATAGCATAACCTTAATAACCAAAGGTATTCCCCGTTGGATGGTGCATATAATGTTGAATTATCGTCGTCGGGGAGGACGCTATAAAAGCGTAGAGGATATGAAGAATATACCCTATATATCGGACTCTTTATATACTCAAATCGCTCCTTATGTATGTATTGATACAACCTTGTTCCCGACGGATACATTACCCCGACATCGTTTCGCACAACAACAGACGCAAAAGAAAGATACTGTTTTGGAACTCAATTCGTGTGACACAACATCCCTTAAACTGCTACGGGGAATAGGAACCTATACGGCAATGCAGATAATCTCCTACCGCAAACAATTAGGGGGATATGTATCTGTGCAACAACTTCGAGAGATAAAGGAAATAGCACCATACATCACAGATTCCTTACTTACTCATTTTACGGTATGTGTTGATTCCATACACCCGATACCCGTAAACCATAGTAAAGTGGAACGGCTACAACGACACCCGTATCTCACTTTCACGCAAGCAAGAGCACTCTACGAACATCGCCGCAACAACTATCGACTATATAACATCGATGCTCTGTTGCAATTGGAAGAATTCTCGGAAAAAGATATACAACGGCTTACTCCTTACTTGTCATTTGAAGAGTGATATCAAAAACCTGAATAGACAACTTCAAAGCGCATCGGATTATCTTTGTTGTTTGCACTACGCACAACCGTAGCAGAAACGGTGTGCTGAGGCTGTACAGACGATACAACCACCGAAGAACCGGAAGAGGTGGTACTGACATGAACGGGAACAAGTAACATGCGCAGGCTATCTATTTCAAGTTGTTGCCGTAGTTGTTGGGTAAGAAGAGTGGATATATCATACTCATAGTAGTAGATAGTATTACCGATTGAATCTACTCCGGAGGTAAGAGTGCCTAAGATAGCACAAGTGTCACTCGGTAATTCACGCTCTTTGAAAAATCGTTCCGACGCATCGGCTTTCAAAAGCAACATATAGGCAGACGGTTGTGCCCAATCATCTGCAGTTTTGTCGGCGGTAGAACCTGTATAGACATTCAGTACATCAACCGTCAGTTTTGCACGATTTACATAAGGACGCTTGCTACCTAATTTCGTACGAATAGTATCTCCCATCAATTGCATAGGAATAGCCAATTCAGTATAGATATTTGCAGGCGAGACAATAAAATTAATGCTGTCGCTCAGTGATTGCAGATATTCCAATGGGAGATTGGTGTATTGAATATGGTTCACTTGTCGCACCTCCGAGTTCGAATAGAACGACTTCATATCATGCACGGTCGTATCTGCTCCGTTCTTCTGATAAGTAAAGTGATAGTAAACCGCCATACTTATTTGCCCGATATACAGCAGAGTGGAATTGCCAAATTCACTACGGATATACAATCCTTTGAAATTCTGATTGAAAGTATTCTGCGAAGAATAGTCGTTTCTTTCAAAGAACGATTTGGCAAATTCATCGGTTGTACGGAAACGGATATAAGGAATATACTGCTTCGTAGTGGAAGAGTAAATGGAATCTGTGGGGGAGGATGCAGTGATAATACGGGGACGATGCAGGACTTTAGTTGACTCGTCAAGACTGCAATAGTCGTCAATATCAATATTCGACGGATAAAGTCCGGTGTAAGAAAAAGTGTTCTTGTCCATTTCATAGACCGATACACTCATAGGTGAGTTAGCATCTCCAAACCACGATGTATAATAGAGAAAGATACAAACGGAATCCACTTCTGCCCCATCCGGATAACGATAGTCAACAGGACAAGTAAACTGGGCTAATATATCCGCATGTAAAGTACCGAAACGACTATCACATTCCCCCAACAAGAAAGAATCAGGTGCTGAATAAATGTATTCAACCGATTGCAGCGACGACTGTACACCGAAAGAATCAACTCCTACCACAATCAAATCTTCTTCGGGTAGGATAGACAAACCAGAATTTACATCATTGTCTTTACATCCCATAAGACAGACAATAACAGACAACAATGTCAGCAACTGCTTTTTCATTTCTACACCTATTCCAATAGTTGATTAAAGAAGTTCAAATAGGCTTCATAAGGTTCTTGATAAGGCATGAAAGGCTTATTGGAATCCCTAACTGCATTCATCAACGATTCACCGATTTCCAGTGAAGACTGTATGACTGCATCAGAATACTTCATGGCAAACTTCATCAACGAATCATAGTCCACCTCTTTATCTTTCAACAATGTTTCTTTCTCGAGGCTTACACCATCGAACAGCATTTTTTCGGCAAACTTTGTGCCAAATGGCGTAGTAAATGACTGGTCGTATAGAGAGTACACTATTTTAGCCTTTGTGAAGAACGGGGTATCGGCATAAGCAGTCTTCAGGTAGAAAGGTGCCAAAGCCGACATCCATCCGCTGCAATAGATAATATCAGGAGTCCAACGCAACTTCTTCACGGTTTCTATCACGCCACGAGCAAAGAAGATACAACGCTCGTCATTGTCTTCATAATCGTTTCCTTGTTCATCAACAACCCCTCTTCTCCGACGGAAGAAATCATCGTTGTCAATAAAATAAATTTGGATGCGAGCCGCTTGAATAGAGGCAACTTTCAGCAGCAAAGGATGGTCTGTATCATCAATAATCAGATTCATACCGGATAGCCTTATCACATCGTGCAACTGATTACGACGCTCATTGATCTCACCAAACTTAGGCATGAAAGTACGCGTCTCATAACCTGTTTGCTGACAAAGTTCCGGCAATATCCTATTCAGTTTGCGAACAGGAGTTTCCTCCGCTAAATAAGGGTATATCTCTTGAGAGATAAATAAAACGCGTTTGGGTTCTTTCATAAGATATATCTTACACCATTGATAACAAAGCAGATATACAGCCTATTCTGTTAGGCATAACTATAGGTAATGCGACCTATAGTACATCGGCATTGCAAAGGTACAAAAAAGAAATGATTATTGCAAATTTTCCCTCGTTTTATTACCACCATACTCCTTTACACTATGGTGTACTGTCCAATAACAAATGAAACTTATTGTGCAAAGTTAGAGAAAATCGTTGATAGGGAAAAAGAATGCCTCCTACTTGTTTATGGCAGCAGTACTATCGAAGAAAAGAAAGAAAAATCCTGCATATACCTTTGTTTTTAGTACAAAGATACAGGCAGGATAGAGTATCGGAAAAGATGGGGAATTTAGTCTGCAAAAATAAAACTAGCCCCTGCGAGTTCCCATCTTGATTGCCATTCAATGTAGCCTTTTTGAGTACTCGATGAACGAATGCTATCTACTTTTACGATAATTGGTATTTCCTTAATTGTTTCTCTGCCTGTACGCCAATTGGATTCTTTCTTTGTCCATGTGGTGTACAGCATACCTGTCATGGGTTCGTCCTCTGTAAGTAATACAAGACTATCGATGGCAATATCCTCAACGCCAACCGATTTGAGGGTTTGCACAAGGAGAGGCAGGCGTTTTATCTCCCCATTAAGAACTGCAGACTTGGCGTCTTCGGGGTTCAGTTTCGTTGAGCATGCAAATAGTGCTAACAACGGCAACAAAAGGATGAGGTGCTTTTTCATTTGTATTCTTCAAGTTAATAGTTCGCAAAAGTACACCTATTTTTGCACATATACAAATAACCTTTTGCAAAAATACTTCCATATTGTTGATTTGGAGGGGGATTTCCGAGATGGTGGTACCAATGGATGTATTTCTCTTGCAAGGTTAAGATAGGCTATATTATACAGGTTATTAGTATGTTACCTATTGTATATGATGGGGGAAGTAGTACATTTTATATGTCTGATTAGACGAATAAGGGTGTGAAAATAAAGCATTTTGACAAACAAAGAATTTGTTAGAGAACAATCGAGAGCAACTGTGGCGGTTGTTTCGTTGGAAAGATGGTGTTGTACAATCTCCCTATTGCGGGGCGGTTGTTAAACAATACAAGTACAAGAATGCGTGTGTCCAGTATTAGGAGGCAACGATGGTGAGTGATTTTGACAGTAGCGATGTAAATGGCATTCTTCGTTCGGTTCACGGAGAATGGTATCTGATGGTTCTACACGATACGGTGAATACAAAGCAAAAAGTATATAAAACCTATATAAGAACTATGAGTGGTAGGGTAGTGGTAGGATAGTGGTAGGGTAGCAGTAGGGCGATCGTCCTT
>CAVEFV010000040.1:0-19838 GCA_963615025.1 Firmicutes bacterium CAG:95
AGCCATAGCACGCTATGGCTCTACAGCGGGCATAAAGCGAGCAATTAACAATTAATAATTAACAATTAACATGCAGAGAGAGTATGAGAGTCATAGCATGCTATGGCTCTATAGTTATTATAAATTAACAATTAAGAATTAACTATTAATATATCAAGAAGGTGTTTTTGTAGGCGGGTTGTAGGTAAATTCTATACTCTTCTTATATTCGTCCTATATTCATCCTATATTCGTCCTATATAGAACCTTCGGAATACCTATTATATAGTGGGCATTCCGAAGGGGAGTTGTATGACCGATGTATGGGGAGCGGGTTTTATATTCTATGTGAGATGTCTATAATATGTTTAGGTTATAAAGCGATTTGTTAATGAATGGCGGTTTGATTTGTATGTAACGGGATGGGTATATGTGGGGTGTTGCAATCAGAATACGACCTTGATGTTTTCGTTGTCTATTTGGACGATATAGACGGCTTGAGGGAGTTCGGGTAGGGAAACAACGGAAGTGTTGGCAACGAATGATTGCAGTTGCAAGCCACCTGCCGCATAGATGGTGATAATTCGTTCTTGGGCGGTTGGGAAATAGAAGGTATGTGTTGCGGCGGAATAACGGAACGAGTCGGTGGTTGCGGGCTGCAGGCTTGTCTGGTCGGAGTAGGGGTCTTGCTCGCTGAAATTGTCGTTCAAGAAAATGATACGCTGATGGATATAGGTCTTGAGGTAATCGACATACTCACGGTAAGTATTGTAGAGGTTCACTTCCCGATAGACGCGAGTAGAGAGGACATTCCAGCGTTCGTAGTTCTTGGCTTGTGAGGCGTCAAGCACAAGTGCCATACTATCGATGTAGTTGCACAGTTCTGCCTCGACCCCTTCGGCAATCCATTGTTTGAGGCAGAGGTTGGCAGCATGGCGGAACCATTTGTCTTTCCACAACTGTTGAATCCATGTTTTGGGATTATGCGCATCTTCTCGCATGACCTTTTGTGTTGCATCGCCCAAGCGATTATCGTTGTTGAACGCGATATCGTAGTCCCACATTGGTCCCCAGAACAGATGTGTGTTGTCGCGTTTTTTGTAGAAGAAAGTACTCCAGAACGCGTCCGGGTTGCCGACTAACTCGATAGCGACATACCATCTGATGAGGGATGTGGTATCGACGACGGCACGATAGCCGTTTTGTGCATCGTCGAAGGTGGTGCTAAAGAGTTTGTTTTCGAAGCCTTGCACAATGCCTTTGATGTAGCGTGTTTGCAGAGAGGAGATGGTTTCGGGATAGTGTATGGTGACAGGCATACTCTTGTTGGTGTTGAAATAGTGGGGTTCGGAAGATGCCCAACCATCCACTTCGAGGAAATAGCCACCGGTTATGTTGTCGGATGTGGTTGCATCCTGCACCTCTACAGGGACTCGGTCAGTTCCTATCTCCATGTGGTCGGTGATGTGGTAGTTGCCTATGTACTCGCCATTGAGATAGACATCGGCAAATGCGGTAGCGGGTGAGAACTCCAAGCCGATCCACTCGGAGAGGTGAAAGGCTGTTGCGCCACGCAGCATGGATTTGTCGGCATAGTTGGCAATAAATTCCCACTTGGCGGCATTGGCATGGCAGCCGAGAAAGTTGGCAGCGGTGCCGAGTTTGATGCTATAGGGTTTCTTTGCCATATTCCATGTGGAGTTTCCCCGTCCCTTGATTTGCACGGGTTGGTCGGTCATGCAATACTCCGGGTGTGCTGCATCGACAACGGTGATTGTGCCGTCGGTATAGGTGTCGTGGCTGATAGATGCCCCATTGTTGGTATAGAGATAGACCGACGGTAGGTTGGTCAGTTGTGTGGGTGTGGTCGCCTGCAGGGCGTTTGCTGACAGGAGTATGCCTGTCGTGAGCAGTAAGGTAGTGAGTTTATTCATAGGTTGCAAGTGCTTTGTTGATAGCCTCAATCCGTTGTTGCAGGAAGTCAGCCATCAGGATTAGGTAAGTCTCGTAATGCAGGTTTTGTTGTCCCCAACGAATGGCATTTTCCTGTTGCGAATAGCGCAGGATGTCGCCTTGTTGGTAGATGAATTGGTCGATGTCGTTGAGTTGAGGTTTGAACTCATTCCACCACGCAGCCATGAGTGTGCAGAAGGCAGGGTCGTTGAGGAAGGCACCAAAGAGTTTGCTCCCAGGTTCGTTGTTGTTGTCGGGGTGGAACATGAGTTGTTCGGGATAGGTGAAATAGTGGAAGTTTGCCCCTGTGTAGCCATACGCCCAGTCGAAGTCCCATGGTGGCCCGAAGTGCAGCAGGTCGTCTTTGTTTTCACGGTAGGCAAAAACCGACTTCGGGTGACACACTTCGCCGTTCTTACAGAGTTCGTTGAGCAACATATAGCGGATGACAGATTCGACATCGACAATCTGATAGTAGTCGGAATAGGAGAAGTTGCTCCGTTGCAGCACCTTCTCGAGGTCGTTCACTACTCCGACAGCGTTGTCGAGTCCTTCTTGGCTTTCGGGTGCTTTCATCAT
Organism: Firmicutes bacterium CAG:95; assembly: GCA_963615025.1. Lineage (GTDB taxonomy): Bacteria > Bacteroidota > Bacteroidia > Bacteroidales > Paludibacteraceae > Colicola. The sequence continues at coordinate 2,512 of CAVEFV010000040.1, forward strand.
GACGGGCAGATTGAAGTAGCGGGAGTGGGTTTTGTATGCTTCGTCGTAGTTGGTATCAAACTCCGTGAGAAATCCGCCTGACAGAGTATCGACCTCGACTCTGTTTTTCTTGACTTGTATTGCTTCGGTGAGGACATAGGAGCCACGGTACTGCCGATTGATGAAGAGTTCTATGGGTTGTGTATGATTGACATAGGGGAAGTCCATCCTGTTTGCTATTTCGAGGGCGACGGTATTGCAGATGAGTGTAGGGTCGATTGCGTTAGCCAGAAGGACCCATGTTTTGGCCGACTGCATGCCAAAGAGAGGGGCTTTTTTATCTAACTTAAGGCGATAGGGTTTCTTGGGATACCACCATGTGGAGTTCCCTCGTCCCCTTATGCTTGCCTGCTGCTGAAGATAGGGTTCTTTGGTGCCTTGTGTGTAGATGACAACGGAAGCGTCGCTGTATTCGGTCTTACTGGTTATTTCCTTGCCGTTGGCAGTCTGTATGTCGAATACGGGAAGCCCCGTACTTTGCGGGCAACGCAGTTCGACGGTGTAGTTGCGATAGAGGTTTCCTTTGCGGATTTGGTAGGTAACGGGTCGCAGGGAGAAGTCTTGCGATGTGACACACGGAATGACTTCTTCTCCATTGACGAATGCGTTTCCGTCGGCAAAGAAAGTGGGTATGAGGCACTGTATAGAGTCGATGAATGCTTGCGTGTGGTAATAGTAAGTCTGCGTGGTAGAGTCGTAGTTGAAAACGATATCCTTAGACAGAGTCGGATTGTCGGTCTTGCGCAGCATAAAGCCCGTGAGCAGTTGTTGGTCGGTTTGCTGTAGTTCAGGTTCTTGTTGCGTTGCCGGTTGGCAGGACAAGAGCAGCATTCCGCAAAGAGGCAGCAGGATGAAGGCTTGTTTTTTCATGGACGGATGTGTGTTGCTATTATAGTATTACGAATTCGACCCGTCGGTTGTTTTGTCTTCCTTGTTCGGTGTCGTTGGTGTCGATCGGTTCGGATTGCCCTTTGCCAATAGCCTCCACTCTGTCGGGTTCGATACCCCGATTGAGTAGTTCATTACGCACAGAGTTGGCGCGTCCTTCGGACAGTCGCTGGTTGGCGTCGGCTTTACCTACGCTGTCGGTATGTCCAATGATTTGGATGCGCACATCCGGGTTCTGTTGCATGAATTGTGTAAGGTCGTCCAATGCCTGTTCTGAGTCAGGCAATATTTTGGTCTTGTTGGTAGCAAAGAAGAGGTTCCGCAGCACGACTTTGGTTCCTTGCTCGGCGGGTTGGAGCAGGAGGTTGACCGTATCGCCAGCGAATACAAAGTCTTCGGAGTAGGGCAGGTAGCCCGTAGCGGTGATATATGCATTGTAGGTGTTGGGTGTCAGTTGTGTCTGGCACGATGCAGCCTCAGACATCTGTTTCTTGTAGAGCAGTTCGTCGGCAGCAGAATAAATCTCGACAGAGGCAGCAACGGGCTGCAATGTTTTGGCATCCAAGACCAGAAAGACCATTTTAGGTTGGGGTGGAACAGGCTTGGGCTGCGGCTTTGTCTTGGGTTTGCTTTGTGGTCTGCTTTGGGGACGAGGAGCCGGTTTCTTTTTCTTGACAGGAGGCTGTACCTCGTATTGGATAGTAAACTTGGCACCTACGAAGAGCGGGTTCAGTCTTTCGCTTTGGGAAGCAACGGCACTTGCCGACAGATAGGCATCGACTCCTTCCTGTTCAAAAGTGAGCCACTCGCCATTTGCAGGCTGATTGCTTGCGAAATTATTGCTGTTGAGTAGTCCATATTCAGCAAACAGGCCGGCGCGATAGTGGAGGCATTCTTTGAAAGTCTTCTTGCGATTGCGTTGTCCGCGTTTGCGTTTGGGCTTGTAGGCTAACCACTGGTCGAGGTCGATGCCCACCTCTGCAACGAGAGAGGTATTGAAGTTGTAGGTCAAGTTGTTTTTGCCCGTGAGTTTATAGTCGGAGAGATGATGGTTGGGCATATTCTCCATCGGGTCGATAAACTCACGGTCGATAGCCGTTATGGTGAGATTGGCTTTGTCGCGGTAGTTTCCAATGACCGGATAAGACAGTTTTACCCCTGCGAGAAAGAATACCTTACCAAACTCCCCACCAAAGAGAACGGGGAGGGAAAGGTTGCCCATGTTCTGTATGTCGCGATAGCGTTGGAAATCGTATTTATAGTCCATGGTGGTGTAAGGTTCCAGCATGGGGCGGGTACGCGAGAAATCGTTGAGGCGTGTTGTAGAGTTTAGGAAATCGAAATCTATTCCCGTTTGGAAGAGGAACTGCTTGTAGCGTAATTCATAGTTGAGTCCCAGTCCAACGCCATAGCCACCCAAGAGATGTGCATCGGGGGTGCTGTTGAGGATAGCCGCATAGCCAATTTTGGGGCTTACACCGAAGCGGTGAACAGGTACCACATTTTGAGGTTGGTCTTGTGTTTTGTTCTGTGCCGAGACAGGCAGTGTGAGCGAGAGTACGCTGAAAAAGGTAAGTATGTATATACTAATGCGTTTCATTAGTCGATGAGTATTTTATGTGTTTTATTCGTATCGTCAGACTTGAGTTGCAGGAGGTAGAAGCCTTTTGCTGCGGGTATGGTCAGTTGGTTGTTGTCGGGCGACAGCCATTGCTGTGCTATGATTTCACCGCAGAGTGTGTAGAATGTAACCACTGTTTCTTCTGTCAGATTGATGCTGAGTTTTGTGGCAGCCGACAGAAGTGAGGGAATGTTACTGCGTTGTGGTGTGGCAGGCAGGAAATCGCAAGAGAAGAGGGTTACTCCGTCGTCGCGAGTGAGCAGACAAGAGTAGGCATCGTCGGGCGACAGGGATGATTGGCTCAAGTAAAGGAATGACTGCGTCTCACCTTCGAGGGGTTGTCCATTTTTGTACCACTGATAGTTGGTGAAGGTATATCCACCGTTATGGTCGGCATCGTAGAGGGCGATGACATCGTCCCACTTCTGTTGCATGATTTGCTCTGCTGCGTAGCGGATAGTGAAGTCTTGTTCCGTGAGTTGCTGTCCCCCACAATCGCTATCGCCGAAGAATTGCAATTTGAGAGAGTAGTTGTTGGGTCGTATTTGCTGCGGAATAGGTACAAAGACCTCATTATCAGAGAAACTGAGGTTACTCTCGTTGCTGAAACCTGCCTGAATGGCCTTGTTGTCGAATTCGACGGCTACATGTCCGAGAGAACCTGCCATTACTTCGTAAGGGATGGCGACTTCTGTCTGGTCGGCACAGATAACGGGCAGTTCATGCAGTATGGTTGAGATGACTACTCCATCGTCCATTTGGAATACGGTATCTCCTACGCAGGATGTGTTAGGGTCGGTTACTTGCAGAGTGTAGGTACCCGATTGTGTAATGATAGCGGAAGGTCGGTTGCTTATGATATTTCCCTTTGCGTCGGTCCATTGGTATGCAGTGAATATGCTATCGGTTTGCAAAGAAGCCGTACCATTACAGAGATAGGGATCGCCTGATATGTAAGGTCGGGGCAATGGCAACACATTCACCTGCATAGTGTCGGTGATAGCGAAGAGTGGTGTCATTGTGATGTCATCAAGGGCGATATACGAGTTTCCTGCTGTTCCCGATACAACATGAATGGAAAATGTTACTTTTTCTTTGGTTGTACCTTGCCATTGTTGAGTATATTCGCTCCAAACAGATGAGGTAGGGGAGAATGTATTCCCTATGACTTGTCCGTCGATTTGCAGTGATAGTTGTGCGTTTGCCCCGTTCTCCCGCGGATTGGCATACCAGACAGACAACAGGTAGGATGTATTAGGCAGTACACTCAGTTCTTTGCTCCAAACCGTTACCCCTGCCTTATCAGAACAGAGGGCTACCAATTGTTTTCCTTGTTCATTGCCATAGGTATGGTCGGGTAAGTTTTTGAGTTGGGAGCCGGCATCGTGGGCATTAGTTACAAGACAGAACTGTTCTGCAGCATTGAGTGGTGCAGGTGTGTTGATGTAACCCGACTGGAAGTTGAGCGTATCGTACTGAAAATCGCCATTGTAGATAATGGTATGCCCTGCCTGCTGACTGGTGGTGAGATAACTTGTGGTGTCTGTGGGACTGACATTGACAGATTGTGTGGTAGCCGTAGTTTTTGACCACGAGTAGGGTGCGTAGCCAAAATCGTTGGTGAGTGTGATTTCTTCTCCTGCGCAGTTGGTGTAGTCGCTTCGGGTAGGGTTAAACACATTGGTTACAACCAACGACCCACCGGACAGGGTACATCCGTCCACATGGTCTGCTGTTACATAGTAGAATCCGGCGTCGCTTGGTTTGGGGTTAGGTATCTTGAGAGAGTCCCCATAATAGACGGTACCATCGGGTCGGCTCCATATGACATTGGTGTAGGAGTTGTGGTCGTAGAGCGATAAGAGCAGGGTATCGTTACCGAGGTAGTAGCCCTGCATAGAGGTGGCGTTAAGTTCAGCCCCCTTAAAATCGGAGAAATAGGCTAATGAACTGGAGTTACCCCGCATGTCGTACATACCCAAATGGAAGAAACCTTTGGTGTTCTTTACCCGTAGTACGGCATTAGGTACAAACTCTTTCCTTGCCCAATACCATCGTTTGTTTGTGCCAGGAACAGTATCGAAATCGGCAGCCGTTAGTACGGTAGGGTCATTGTTGACCAAGAAGCCATCCACATAGTCGGCTTTTACGATGATATCCGCCCACACTTTGTCCAATACAGACTGGAATGCCACTTCCTGTGAGCCTGTACATTCCAACTGCGGGAGAATGGCCCCAGCGGGTTCTTCGCCTGTCATCTGGAAGACTACGATAGGTTTGTCGGCTTCGATATATACCGCCTTGTACAAGGCATCGATTTTCTTTTGTGAGAAGGTGTAACGCGACACTTTGGCTCCAAATTGTCCCACATTCAGTGTGTAGGTCTTTTCTACAGGCCCTTTGGAAGAACCTGCATAGACGGTGATATGCGTGTCGTCTTCTGTTGCAAAGAAATAGAGGTACTCGGTCTGTCCATCGTTTTTTATGGCGATATACTTTGTTCCCAACATGTCAACGGGCAGTATTTGGTCGCCCATAAGGTCTCCAGGGGAGACTCCGTCGTCGGTGGTGTTGACGGCAATGGGTTTGTTAGACGAGATGCGTGTGTTGTGCAAGTGTTGAGGACCCGTGTCGCTTGTAGAGCGCATGGAATAGATATAGCCTTTCTGTAGTGTGAGATGTATCTGGTTTTGCGCATCGGGTGTGATGTTCTGTACTGTTATACCCGGCATCAGTTGTATGGTTACATCGGTATTATCTTCTGTTGCCACAATCTCGATGAAGTTATGTCCGCTATAACTATTTTGGTAGTCGTACTGCATAGGCACGACGAATTCTGTTCCTAAGGCATTTTTTCCTTTGAGTGTATAAGCCTCGCAGTCGTCGCTTGTATTGATGAAATATGCCATTATCTCATGGTCAGCGGTGATGTACAGTCCATAAGGTTTCACCCCTCCTAAGTTGTCTTTGAGGTAGTTCTTGTAGGGTGTGAGGTCGAATTGCGTGAGTTGGTTAGGTTGCATTAGTATGGTCTGCGTCGGGAAATAGTAGAATGCAGACGGGTCTGCTGCTGGCTGTTCAATACGAATGAGTGTGGGTTCATCGTAGGAGATGAAACATAACTTCATGTGATTGTCGGAGTGCGCTCCGGTACCGCTCACTATATTAGGACAAGCAAACCAGAATTCGGTATCCTTCTGTGCTTGCACACAAGGATAGAAGAGGCATATAGCAAGTATCAATAGCAGTGTTTTTTTCATAGTAGTGTTTAGCGTACAATCAGTTTGAATGTCGTTGAGGTCGTGTTTGTATCTTTGCTTTCAATTCGCAGGAGGTATATGCCTGCTACAGAAGGTGCATATAGTATGTTATTCTCGGCTGTGAGCGATGTTGTTGTGATGACAGAACCGAAGATATTATAAACAGTTGCGGTTGCTGTAGAGACGATATTGCGGACCCGTATCTGCTCCTGTGGTGCGAGATTGTTGGAAGATCCGAGCAGAATAGGATTGTTGGCTTTGGCATCAAACACGGGCGAATAGTCGCAAGTGAACAGTTGTGTACCATCTTCGCGTGTAAGTAGGCAAGTGTAAATGTCGGTTGTATCGAGTATTCCATCTGCTATATACAGATATGAGTGTGTTTCGCCTAAAAGGGGTTCGTCGTTCTTATACCATTGGTAAGCCGTGAAAGTTGTTCCTCCATCGTTATATTCCGCATTTCGTATCCCCAAGACATCGTTCCAGCGTTGTGCTATGGTTTGGTTGTAGCGGAGTGCAATCTCGATAGGCAGTGCGGATGTATCCTGACAGATGGGGTCCAAGAATGCCAAGCGTGCATTGTAGATGTCTGCAGGTGCATTTGCGGGAATAGCGATACTAAAATCTGTACCATTAGGCAATTGGTTCCGCATATCCGTGAACCCGACTGATTGTGCATGTTGGTCGAACAAGATATCGTAGGATGCCACTTCTCCAGAGCCTAATTGATAGGTAACGGTCAGTGTGTCGTCGCCATGACATATCTTGGGTAGTGGGTCGAGTATGATAGATAGTGATGCAGGATTGAGTATCTCAGCATAGCCTGTGCCATGACAGTCGTCTTTGTGGACTTGTACCCAGATTGCACCGAAAGTGTTGTAGGTCGTTGTTTTCGTGTCGGCACCATTGCTCCACAAGTATGTATCATAGTCCCCATCTACACTTACCACGGCTTTACCCGAACAGATGTATTGATCGCCTATAATAGTTGGTATGAGAGAGTCGCGTACCGTTACGAAGAATGAGTCGGTGACGGCATAGACGGGTGCAAAAGACAGATCGGTTACACTTACGGTTGCGTTGGGTGCAGATGTGGTTTCTGCTATGATTTTTAATGTTACAGTGTTGGCATTGGGAGTCCAAGCGAACTCTGCCAATGTGCCGTCGGATGAGGGTGTGAATGGTTCTCCTACACGGACATCGTTGATGGTATAGTAGAGTGTTGGCGCAGTCAGACTATCGGGTGTGTAGAACATACCGGAGATGGCATTTTCCACATCGGTAGTAACATTGATGACGCTTTCCTGCCAAAGTATATCTCCCGGTTGGCAGTTGTCGTTACTGAAGGAGGTGTTGCCCACTCTGTTGACGCCGAGTTTGTGACTTTCTACAACATAGATACCATCTTCGGTTGTATTGACAGGCACTTTCTTTTCGTTGGGTAGGGTAGAGGGTATCCATTTGTAAGGTCCAACCCCTTCTGCTTCGATGGAATCGGTATTGCCATAGCATACGCTGACATAATGGTTACGAGGTTTATAGATACTTACCCGTATGGTGTCGGGAGATGTCCGGCAACCTTCTTTATGGGAGGCAGTTACCACATAAGTACCGGCATTGGCTTCTGTGACATTGGTAATGACAGGAAACGTTTCGGTTGAGTGAAAGCCATTGGGCCCCCACCATTCAATATCGGTAAACTCGTCGGGGTTCTGTATACTCAAGTGCAATTCGTTGCCGTCGAGATAGTACTGCTTGTCGCTACCTATACCGAGAGGTACTGTATTGAAATTAGAGAAATAGCCGAGAGAACAGGTTGTACCCGGATTATCGATGACAGCCATGTGGAATATACCCTTGCTATTTTTTACGCGTAGTATCTGTGAAGCATTTGGAGCGGGTTTATAGGTGTATGACCATTCGGGTGCAGCGGGTACAGGTGTGAAGTATTCCTTAGGCATGAGATATGCTTGTCCGTTGACTGTAAAGCCATCGACATATTCGGTTTTGGTGACGATACTGAGTGAAGCCCCTGATGATTGTGTGAATTTATAGGCTATTTCGTCGGAACCCGTACATTCGATTGGTGGCAGGATTGCACTGCCCGGTTCTGTTCCGTTACTGGTCAATTGCAATACGATGATTGGATTGTCGGCAGTGATATATGTTGCGCCGGTTGGCAATGTAAACTTGGCTTTCCCTGCTTTTGTGACATCGGCATTACCGGCAATATAGTCCACTAATGTACCATTTGCATAAATATGGGTGGAGTCTTCTGTAGTGGGGAAGAAATAGAGTTCTTCTACTGTACCTGCATAGCGTACTGCCACATACTTTTGTCCTGCGAGTTCAATAGGGACTAATTGGTCGCCAATGAGGTCAACTCCCGGCCCTTCTACCGAGTCGTCGGTATAGTTGACGGCAATGGGTTTAGTGGACTTAATGCGCGTATTGAACAAGTGTCCTAATGCTGTCATTGATTTGGCGCGTAGTGCAAAGGACTCGCCCCGATTCAGTGTGATAGTAAAAGTCTTGTTGGCAGCATAGTCTACACAGGCGTGGCTTGGTGTGATGGTTACTTCGGTGGCATCTTGTGTTGCTACGATTTCTACAGATGAACTACCTCCGTATTGGTCGCTGTTGGCATAACTATATTGCGTTGGAATGACAAAATCGGTTCCCAATGCATTGCGTCCTTTGAGGGAATATATCTCACTATTGTCGCAATAGTTAGCATAGTAGGCAGTTACCTGTGATGTAGATTGAATGAGCAGTCCTGTTTTGCGTATAGCACCCGGTGTGGTTTCTACCTTGCTGAGTAATGATGATAAGGAGATGTTTTTATAACTGTTAGCAGCGATAGTTTCAGTGATTGTTGCAAAAGTGGGATTAGCCGGTTGTGTGATAGTTACAGTGGCGGGTTGGTCGAATGTGGTAATACACAAGCGAATGCATGACTCGAAGTGTATGGAGGACAAGTCGGGGCATGCAAACCAGAACTCGGTATCCACTTGAGCATAGGATAGGCAAGAGATGATTGCTGCTAAGAATGATATAGATAGTTTTTTCATAGAGTATTATGAGTGAGGTATAGAGGTGGTTATATCAATCGAATACACTTAAATCCCATTGGTCTTTCCATTCCAGATAAGGTAGTCCGTCTTGGAATTGAACAGGAAGCCATACATAAGTGCCTTCTGTGTGACATTCTGGTTTCCAGCGGTCTGCCATAAATATGTAGGCATCTTTTTTGCCATTAACGGGTAGTATGTATGTGCTTTGGCTATGGAATGTGAGGTCTGCATCGTCTCCTATGCATGGATTGGGCAAGCATTTCCATGTTCCCATGATAGAGTCTGCAGTAAGTAGTCGTGCTGCGTTCGGTTCCCATCCTGTGCAGCCTGATGTTATCATAAAATATTTGCCGTCTTTTTTGAATATAGCAGGTGCTTCGTTATGTCCGCATGCTTCTACGCGGATGTAGTTACCATTGTGCGTAAGATAGTCATCTGTCAGTTCGGCTATATGTAGTGTCAAGTTTTCTTCGGAAGAATAGATATGATATGCTTTTTCGTTGTCGTCGACAAAGAGTGTCATATCGCGAGACATTTGTCCTGTGGTGAGGTCTCTTTTTACGAATAGTCCGTTGCGTACGGCATCGTTCCATTCGGGTGTCCACCACTCGTAATCTTCGACAGGTTTGAGTGTCGGGTCAAGTGTCAGGTTAAGTGGTAATATATTAGGGTTGGGTCGATATGATCGTAAGAAGTTGTATGGTCCTGTAGGTTGTTGGCTTACGGCAATACCTACTCGTGCGGCACTGTAGCCTTGTCCTTGCAGTTCCAAGTGGAAATACATTACAAACAAGCGATTGGCTTTGTTGTAAATTACTTTGGGGCGTTCGAGAATGCATCCGATGGCTATATCGGATGTAGGGTCATTGGAGACGCTTAGTACTATGCCTTCATAGTTCCAGTTATACAGGTCTTTGGATGAGTAGCAACTTACACCCGTCATAGCAGCACTTGTGGTGTCGGATTTGTATTCGCCGAACCAATAGTATGTGTTATTATAGAATAGGATGCCTCCACCATGTGCGTTGATTAGTTGTTTTTGGTTATCATACCAATATTGTCCCGGAGTGAAAGCAGTACGCTGTTTATTGCATTTGCAACCAGCAATCGATAGAGCAAAGATAAGAATCAGGGTATAAGTGAGAATATTCTTCATTGTAGTTCAGATGTTGTAGTATCTGCCTAATTTTATGAGAAACACTTCTTTACTTGCTTAATACAAGCAAGTAAAGAAGTGTTGGAATGCCATTTATTTAACAATACATTTGAAATTGCCTACATTGTTTATGCGAATAATATACAGACCTTGTGTCAGTGCGATAGATTGATTGTCGCTCACTGTTCCTTCGAGGACAATCTTGCCTGTGAGGTCGCATATAGAAACGAGGTTGTTTGCTGTATTGTTGATGATGATACCATTGGTTGTATTGATGATATCGATGTTGGTTTCTTCACCATAGGTATTGATAACGCCTTCTCCCGGTTCAGGGTCTTCTCCATCACCGTCGCCATCACCATCACCGTCAGAGCTTTCTTCCTGTATTGTTACACCATTGATAACCACTTCGGCGTTCTTTGCTGATTCGGGCAAGTAGAAATAGAGTTTCCCATTCTCATCGGTATAGACATCTTTAATACCGTAGTCAGTACCTAACTGCAGGTTACCGATGTGTCCTTCTGTTACAAGTGTAGCAGGTGCATCGGGCAGGGTGTAAGTGAACAAGATGACATCATCGTTGTTGTTGGTTGGTTTATAGACAACACCATCCATCTCCCCTTTTTGACCTTTTGCTATAACAGAGCCGCCGAGAATAACAACGGATATGGTTCCACTGTGTGTGCCGTTTCCTTTGCCTATGGAACTATTGTTGCAATAGTAGCCTGCTTGTGCTTCTACAACGCCGCCGTTAATAGTGATGGTTGCAGTACCTTTGCTGCAATACGAGCCACCTATTGCAGATGAGTATGCTTCACCTTTTGCGATTATGTATCCACCATTGATGGTGATATCTCCTAAGCGTCCTGCATTACTAGCACCGATACCTGCAGACTCGCTACCTGCTTTGGCTGTGATATTACCGCCATTGATAGTGATACTACCTGCTGCACTACTGCTGCCTATTGTTCCAATAGCGGCTGCACGCCCAGAGCCTTTACAAGTGAGTGTCTTGTTTTCGTCGCCATTGATGATTAGGTCGCCCATGGCTTCAATACCGCAGCCAGTTGTATTGCCTTTCAGACTTGTTTCTGATTCTTCACCACCGAGGTTGAGTACTACGACCGAGTTTGCTCCGATTACCATTGCACTACCTTGTTCTGACGGAACAATGTTGACATCTTCAACAGTGATGAATACTGTATCGGCAATGTCACTGCTGACGATGATAGGTACTTGGGTTTCTATAAAACCTTCGTTGTAGATACGATATTGCCCTGCTTCTGTGATATTGATAGCAGTAGCCTCGTCGGTATTAAATTCCGCTTTATACTCTGCCATTGCAGGTAGAGCAAGGATAGCGGCTGTTAGCATTAAAATAGATTTTTTCATAGTTTCTTTTTTGTTTTTTGATGTTTGTTAAAGTAGAGAAGAAGGAGAGTATGTAGTTCTCCTTCTGCTCTACGATTATGTTATTAGCGGATAATCACTTTAGCCACTCCGTTTCCTACTTTTACCAAGTAGAAACCACTGTTGAGAGCAACTGTTTCGTTAGCACCCAGTTGTTGGCTTGTTACTAACTGACCGTTAAGATTGTAGATAGTCAGATTCATTCCTTCGGCACCTTCGATACGGATTGCATTATCGAGTGCGAATAGATGGATGTTGTTTTCTACATTGTCAACGCTTGTTGACGGGTCGGTGGATGAATCGAACGACAATACTACTGCTACTCCTTCTGCTTGGCGTGGCAGATAGAAATATACTTTTCCATCAGCGTCGGTGTAAACATCTTTCAAGCCGTAGTCGATACCCAACTGAATACTTCCTACTTGACCACTATATACGCGCTCTAATGGATGTGATGCTTCTTGTGCTTGGAAGAGGAATAGAGAGTCGCCTCCTTCGATAGCGTTCATAGGAGCAGGGTCCATTGTTTTGCCGTTGGTGAATATAGAACCACCTTTGATAACGATATTCATCTTGTCAGATGAAGTAGTGCCTCGTCCGATTGCGCAAGGACCACTTCCTTGATTTGCAATGATAGTACCCCCATTGATGAGGATGATAGCATTTTCCGTATCATTGTTAGCCCCTTTAGCGTAGATACCGCTACCTATTGCAGGTCCGTAAGTTGCACCGGTTGCCTCTATATAACCACCGTTAATAGTGATGTTACCCATATATGCACTCTTTGCGCAACCTATACCTGCTGCTTCGTTACCTGCTTTGGCTATAATTTCGCCCCCATTGATAACGATGTTTCCCATGTGCGCGCTTTGAACTGCACCGATGCCAGGTCCGTATTCACCTACACATTCGAGAGTGCCTTCTCCATCGATGGTTAAGTTACCAAGTACATTGATACCTGCTGAACTGCTGCGTCCGTCGAAGCGGTTATAACCTACCAAGTGAAGTGTAACATTGGTACCTTTACCGATGTTGAATGCATTGCCATTGCCTGAAGGTTTGATATAGACATTTTCTATAGTAATGTCGACATCTTCTGCTATGTCGGCTGCAACATTGATAGGATAGCCTGTACGGTTTTGTGCGCTACTGCCATCTCCTTCGCCTACGATACGATATTTACCTTCGGCAGTAATGTTGATTTCAGTTGCTGTTTGTGTGTAGATAGTAATCAAAGTATTGAAAACGGCTACTGCATCTGCAGGAATAGGAGAGGGGATATAGAGATATACATCGCCAGTTGCGTTTGTGTACATATCGACAACACTGTAACTTGTTTCCAAGTCGAAGGTGTAGCCTGTGCCTGTTACATTACCATTGAGAATCTTTTTGTTGGCTTGGTTGTTGAAGTTAGCTGCAAATAATACCAAATCGGTGCCAGCACTATTCTTCACATTATTCCAACTTGTCGGAACATTGTCGGAGTTTCGTGTTTCGATGTTACCACCATTGATGATGACAGAAGCCATTGTGTTTGCTCCTTTGAAGTAGTGAGTACCACCGTTGATTGTCAGTTTGCCTGTCCCCGATAGATCACCTACCACTTTTAGAGCGGCATTGTTAAGAACCAACTCGCCATTACATACGACTGCGCCATTGAGTTCTACATTGTTTATTGCGAGTATAACATTTGTACCTGCGCCGATATTTAGAACTGTAGAGGCATTGATATTCACATTTTCAAGATTGAGGTATATATCACCTAACCCTGCAGCAATGTTGATGCCGTTCGTTGTGATTGCGCCAGTACCTTGCGCCGTGTATGAGCCTGCTGTGGTTATATTGATCGCCGAATTGAGGTCGATGACCTTTGTATTGATGACTGCAACTGCATCGTCGGGGTATTCTGGTAGGAAGAAACATACTGTGCCGTCGGCTTGTGAGTAGGCGTCTTTGATACCGTAGTTAGTACCGAGTACAACCGAATAACTTGTGCCTGTGATAGAACCGTATTGGATGAGTGTAGGCTCGTTGATACCTTTGAGTGTGGTAGTGAATTTCTTCACCGGATTACCGTTGGCATCTACTGCTTTGGAAGAGATTTTTCCTTTCGTCAAGCAATAGATTGCGCCACCTGTTACGACCATCTCTTCTATAGATGAGCCTGCTGCTTCGCCTATGTCTGTTGCAGTAGGGCTACCTCCTTTGGCGTAGATAGTACCACCGTTGATGTAGATTTTACCCCCTGCATAGATTGCCCAGTTAGTACCTATGGCTGCGGGATCATTAGTTGTGGCTTTTACTATACCGCCGTTTATTGTGATCGTGCCAAAACCTTTGGAGTTGCTTGTGCCGCAACCGATAGCACATCCTTTCGAGTCATTGAAAGCCGTTACTTGTCCGCCGTTTATTGTTACAGCAGACATATAGGAAGCACTGCCTGTTGCTGCTCCCAATGAGGCAGAAGCACCCGTGCCGTAACAATAAACCTTACCAGAGTTGATGATGATTGCACCTACGCTGTCGCTTTTTTGACCGCCGATGCCTGCTGCATCAGAGCCTTGTGTATAGAGCGAGTCGGTGGCAGCACCGTTATTTTGCAAATCGAGTGTGCCGAGTACACGGATGCCCGCACCTCCGGATTTGCCACGATAGTAGTTGACGCCATCTATTTTGAGCGTTACATTAGTGCCTTTCCCTATTTCTAATCCTGATCCTTTAGAGGTTTCGGGATATACTTTTACATTGGATGAAAGAATTGTGACATCTCCAAGGTTTTCTGCTACTTGGATGAGGTATTTACATTGTGAGCCATCACCGATGAGGTGGTGAGTACCAGCCGTTGTTATTTTAACGGTATCAGCAGTTGCTGAATTAACGTTATAGTCGGTAGCGAATAGAGCAAGGCTTATGCTTGCTGCTACGATAGATAAGTAAACGCGTTTCATGGTTTCAAAAATGAATTAAATAATCTCCCTACCTGTTTGTAGGCAGGGAGATTGTTGTACTATTAGTTTTGCGGGGTATATGTACGGTTGAGCGTAAAATACCACTTTTCATTAGAGGATCCCTCCCAATCGAGGAAGCCTTGTGCATCGACGATAGTGAATGATCCGTCGGTCGGGTTATAGTAAGCCGTACCTCCAGTGGATGAATAATTACCCCATGAGCAATATGCAGCCAAGTTGGAAGTGATGACGGTCATTACTTTGCATCCTGCGTGTGCAGGGTCGTCCTTATCGGTGAGTAATAGAGCAGGAGCGGCATAGCCATAGTCAGGCTTGCTTCCGTCTGCGATATAGCCACCACAAACGAATACATTGTCGTCGTCGATCAAATCAAAGAACTCCTTTAGTACACTCTTGTCGAAAGAAGCAGAATTGAGTTTTCCACTTGTAAAGTCGCGTTTGGTGCAGATGAGTGTGTTCTCTACTTTACGGGTGAGAGTAGGTTGCCACCAGTTTGTTTGTCCTTTTTCGGAGTCTAATACATCGATGGTGTACATTACATCTGTGTTGATGTTATTGACGCCGGAAGCAGATACTTTTACTGCGATAGGTTTTGCCTTTTTAGCAGCGTCTTTAACAGAAACGGTCGTGCTACCTCCTTTTACGCCGTGAATTGTAACGGTTGTACCTGAAACAGTAGCAGTAGCGACGGTTTCGTCAGCAGAGATGACTACATATCCTCCGTTGCCGGATACGATTTCTACTGTTGCATCTTCGCCTTGTCCTACTTCTACATTGCTTGTAGACAGTACCAAGTCGGTTGCTTCTCCCGGTGTCGGGTCAACGGTATTAGTACCGCTGTTGCAACTAATCATTGCTACGCTAAATAGCATAGTGCTTAGGC
The DNA here is from genome assembly GCA_963615025.1 of Firmicutes bacterium CAG:95. Lineage (GTDB taxonomy): Bacteria > Bacteroidota > Bacteroidia > Bacteroidales > Paludibacteraceae > Colicola. The sequence goes on from CAVEFV010000040.1 coordinate 17,812, forward strand.
AGATACCTGCCTTCCAAAACATGTTCTTTTTCATGATTTTGTTGTTTTTAAGAATGGTTAATATATAATTATTGTGTGTTTATGGTTTATTCGGGCAAGCGTTTTTGCTGATAGACTCTCACATAGTCCACGAGGTATTCTGCGGGTAGGAGCAAGTCGTCGATGGTACCTCCGTTGTCGCCTCCGAGTGCGAGGTTGAGCCATATATAGTGTCCCCAACCTGCTTTGTGGTAACGGAACGGGTTCTCTTTATTACCTTTGTAGCCACCTTGGTTGAATGTTTTGCTCAGGTCGATCTCGTTGAGCAGTTCGTCGTCAAGATAGATGCGGATATAGTCTTCGTCCCATACGGTGAGCCATGTGTGAAACTCGTTTCTCCAGTTGGGGTTCTTTGCCTCAAAGTAACTCATCGGTTTGGATGAGGAGTCCCATATTGCAGTCCATTGTTTGCTACTGCCCCACGCTGCATTCGCCAAGATTTTTTCACGATAGTACTCCATAACATCCAACTCTCCATTGCTAGGCCAGTTATAGTCGTTGCCTACCATCCATATAGCAGGCCATAGTCCTGAGCCTGTTGGTATTTTAGCGCGCACTTCCATCTTGCCATAACACCATACGAAGGACTTGCTTGTAGTCATAGAAGCGGATGTGTAGTCGTGTGTTTTGCCATCGCTTCCGAGATGGTTTTTGCGTGCTACGATATGCAGGTAACCACCTTCTTGGTAGGCATTTTCTACGCTCTTGCTGTAGAACTGGCGTTCATGGTTTCGTATGTATTCTCCCTCTTCGAAACTCCATACCGAAGCATCCGGTGCGCCTGTACCATTAAATTCCTCCTCGAAAACGAGCATATAGTCCCCATCGATGTCGATTTCTCCGGTGAAGACCTCAAGCGGATCGCTGTAAGTGAAAGAGTCGTTGCCTTCTACGAGTGAGAACGCCGTGATAGTGTAGGTTTGGTATTTCTCCAAGTCGGTTAGCGTGAACTCCGTTTCGCGGTTGGTGTCTTCGACATAGACGATGGTTGCATCCGCCTTTGAACTTTTCTGCTTCCAAGAATAACCCTTAGTATATACATTCATCGGGGTATTGACCACCAATTTACAAGTGATAGTGTTATCTGTTTTGCTGATTAGTTGAAGGTCAACGGGATCTCCTGTCGTTACTTCTATTGTGTTGGAAAAAACAAAACTATCCTGTCCTACGATGTCGGCATAGGCAACGATGCGATAGGTTTTGTGTTTGCCCATATTGGTGATGTCGATATAGTTCTCTCCGATAAGATCGTCGGAAGTGAGGTATTTCTCGTGTGATTCTTCGCTGTCGATGAGAGAATAGCGTACGCCTGCAAAATTGACTTCGGCTTTTGATTGGATGTTTATAAGGCAAGAAACGCTATTTGTACCGACCGATGTGAGTTCGATCGTGATGGTCGGTTCGTCTTTGATATCGTTGTTGCCGCCAATTGGATTGCATGCGAAAGCTACGATAGCCATCACAAGCAGTAATGCTGTTCGCATGATAATAGAAAAAGGTTTTTTCATACTTCGTTTGAATTATTTGCTCGCAAAAGTAGATGATACCTATAAGAAAAAAGTAGAAAATAATCCGTGTTAAGGGTAGAGAAATGCTTGTTGGGCGGTAAGAGCCATTTTCTTGTAAATAATCTACTTTTTTGGAAAATGGTGAAAATATGGTGTTTGGAGGGTTTGTGGGGGCTTTTTGGATGGTTTTGTTGATGAAGTTGTGGAATTGTTAATGAAACGGTGAGTTGTTGTTCCTATATTCATCCTATATTCATCCTATATTCGTCGTATATTCGTCGTATATAGATTGAATGTGGGAGTATGTTAATGGATGCGGTGAAATGAGGGAGGGGATTGCTAATGATTTGCGGGTGGAGTTGAGAGCCATAGCACGCTATGGCTCTACAGCGGGCATGAACGATGGAGGAAACATATTCTGGGAATTGAGAGCCATAGCACGCTATGGCTCTACAGCGGGCATAAGCGTTGGTTACAGTT
>CAVEFV010000041.1:0-19469 GCA_963615025.1 Firmicutes bacterium CAG:95
CAGAATGACGGACAACGGCGGACTATACAGAGCATTGATGGCGATACTGGGCTTTGCAATCGGTTTCACGATATGCTGCCTGCTCGTGGGTTGCAAGACCTGCGAGTGCATACCCACCGTCGAGTACCGAGATAGTATCGTTACACGCTACCACCACGACACGATACAGACCTACGAGAAAGACAGTATCTACATCCACCAACGGGGCGACACCGTGTGGCAGGAGAGGTGGAGCATACGCTATCGAGACAAGATAGTCGAACGGCACGACACTATCTATCAGGACAAGCAGAAAGAGGTGGTGCGGGTGGAAAAGGTAGTCCCGACCTACTACAAAGGTGTGAACCTTGCCTTTTGGATATTAGTCGCCTTGTTATGTATAGGCGCAGCAATACGAATACTAATCAGAGTATATTTGAAAAAATAGTGAAACAGTTATGGAATGGTTACAGGTCATCGTGACGGCAATATGCTCCCTGCTCGCAGCGGTAGGGGGCGGCAGTGTCATCTACTTTAAGCAGAACCGTGCAATGAAAGAGGTAGAGGTGGAGATAAAGAAACAAGAGAGTGAAAGCAACGAGATTGCGCAGTGGAAAGAACTATACCAAGAGGTCAAGTCAGAGAACCGCCGCCTCTCGGACAAGATAGACGAACTCTACAAGCGTCAGCACGACCTGACGAACGAGATGGTCAGCCTGCGTGCCACGCTCAAAGACTACTCCTGCGTGCGGGAGGGCTGCAAGCAACGCATACGCATTGACTGCCCCATATCGGAGATAAAGAGAACCAAGAAAAGCAACAAGAAAGATGGAAACAGCGATGATAAAGATTAAGCGTGCCGTGTACTGGTGTCGTCAGTTGTTGGCGTTGCCGTTCTTTGCCATAGGTGTCGTGTCTATCGGTCTGTGGTCTGTCATCACCGGCAGAGAGTAACCCTCTCCGGCGGCTCAAAGGCTTGCACAGGGTGCAAGCAAAAGCGTTCTTTGACATATTGAAAATAGTCGCAGTTATCCGATTTTTTCGGATAACTCACATTTGCACGACCGAAAGAAAAGTCGTATCTTTGTAGCGTTATTCGCTTTCGTGGCTGTTAGCGTATGCGTGATATACCTCTCTTTGGTCGGTGCAAACAGCCACAATAGGCACTGACCATTGGGAGTTTTTTTTATTTCTACTATGGGAGAAAAAGCAAAAACGACATCAATCGTTGTTAATGACACTAAAATATCTGTAATTCTCGGAGTACATGAAAATGATTATATTTGCCTCACCGATATGGTCGGAGCAAAAGATAATCAAGGACGGGCTGCCGATATTATCAAGAATTGGATAAGAAACAGAACCACTTTGGAGTTTCTTGGAACTTGGGAGAGTATTTATAATCCAAATTTCAAAGTGGTCGAATTCGACCACTTTAGAAAAGAGGCAGGCTTGAACACATTTACTATGAGTGTTAAGGATTGGGTGGAAAAGACCTCTGCTATTGGTATTATATCAAAGGCTGGGCGTTATGGTGGCACATATGCACATAAAGACATCGCTTTTGAATTTGGGGCAGCCATAAGTCCTGTATTCAAATTATATCTCATAAAGGAATTTCAAAGGCTAAAAGAAGCCGAGAATAATCCTTTGACATTAGAATGGGATGTTAAACGCATTCTCTCCAAAACAAACTATACGCTCCATACTGACGCTATACGGGATGTTATCATACCGAAACTATCTATTGCAGAAGCCAAGAAAGGCATAGCCTACGCCACAGAAGCAGACTTGTTGAATATAGCACTCTTTGGCTGCCGAGCAAAAGATTGGGAGGAAAGTAATCCGACATTAGCATTACAAGGAAAGAATATCCGAGATACCGCTTCTATCAATCAGTTGGTAGTTTTGTCCAATATGGAGGTATTGAATGCCGAAATGATAAAGCAGGGAATAGACCGAATACAACGGCTGAACCTTCTGCACAAAATGGCAAAGGAGCAAATAACGGCATTGGATAAGAGCAATGCCGAACAGCGTTTCCGCAAACTTATATCGGGTACAGAAAAGAAAGAATTACCTGGCAAGTAACCTATTCCCATTTTGGGAATACATCCCCAAAATCAAGCGACTATTTTCAATACGAAGATAGCCGCTTTTTTGTATGCGAACTAACCAAACACAGATATGAATATAACAGAGATAATAGTCCATTGTTCTGCGACCCGTGAGGGTGCAGATTTCCACGCCCGCGACATTGACCGCTGGCACAAGCAGCGTGGCTACAAGAAGATAGGCTACCACTATGTCGTAACGCTTGACGGCAGCATAGAGGGTGGTCGTGCAGAGAATGAGATAGGAGCGCATTGCGTGGGTCATAACAGCAACAGCATAGGCGTGTGTTACATCGGCGGTCTGTCGGCAGACGGCAAGACGGCAAAAGACACCCGCACAGACGCACAGAGAAAGGCATTAGAGCAACTCTTGCGCCACCTCGTGAAGAAATACCCGCAGGCGACCATTCACAGCCACAGGGACTTTGCCAACAAAGCCTGCCCATCGTTCGACGCAACAACAGAGTACGCACACTTGACACGGAGATAGTATGGCTTGGACGAGAAACGGATATACCTGTTGGGACTGCCTGTTCTACGCAGACGGACAGTGTGAACGGAAAGCGGAAAGAGTGAAAGCCGACAAACTGCCCTGCAGGGATTTTGAATTGGGATAAGACAATGACACAAAAACCGAAGATACAGACCTGCTATTCGTTGAGTGATTTTGAGGAGAAACAACGCAAGTTTATCAAACGCTACGAGCGGAGAAGCCCGCAAATGCTATCGCAGCCGTTTGTGGAGTATGTCTTATCTTATGAGGAGTTGTGCCAAATAGCAGACGGAGTGCTACGATTGGAGGAGGGCAGCAACCTACTGGCTATCTGCCAAGAGGTGCGAGAGAACCACAAGAGAGGGTTCGTCATCAATGGCGAGGTCTATCGGTTAGAGAGCGTACAGATAACCAACGAGGACTATTACTATTTCCTCGTGCAGCCCGACACAGGAGATTGCAAATGCTCCACTTGTGTAGGCGGACTGAAAGGAATAGGTAAAATGATAGCAGAATAAATAAGACAATGACCATAGACGAGTTTCACACATTATTGGACGAAGCCAACGAGAACGAGAGCAAGCCCAAGCAGCAGGAACACCGCTTGCAGGTGGCTTGCTTGGAGTGGCTGCGTATGGCTTACCCGAATGTACTCTGCTACGCTATTCCCAACGGAGGGCAGCGCACCGAAAGAGCGGGCAAGCGGCTGAAAGAAGAGGGCATGACAGCAGGTATACCCGACTTGCACATCCCTCTGCCAAGAGGTGCGTACGCAAGCCTGTATATCGAAATGAAAAACGGCAAGAAAGGCAGGCTGTCCGACCAACAGAAGCAACTCATCAACCTCTTGCAGTCCTACGGCAACAAGGTGGTCGTCTGCCGCACGATAGAGGATTTTATCAGGGAGGTAACTATGTACCTGCGAACATCATAAAGAAAAAGAAAGGCAGAGAGTAAAAAACTCTGCCTCCTATAGCGGAGATAGATTGCAAGCACATCCGCTATAGACAAAGGTGACACAAGCACCACGACAGAGAATAATAGTCTTTGTAGTGCGCTTGTGTCGCTTTTTAGTATGTGCTTGCGACTGCAAAGGTACAACCTTTTAATCAAACACAAAAATGAAGAGTGAACTTTTTGCAAAAATCCTATCCGTAGTCGCCGAAGCGACCGAGTTACCAACCGAAGAGATACTCTCACAACACAAGACCGAAGAGTGCGTCGCCGCACGGGCATTGTTTGTACATTTCTGCTGCACAAAAGGCGTTCCCACTTGTGCCATTCGAGAGTTTATGCACAGAAAAAGGAATGATTGTATCAGTCATTACAATTCTGCTTATACCGCATTTCACAAGTCTTCATTATACTTTCGCGACCTCACTGCCATTATTGAACGCACACTGTCGTTACCAACAACATAGCCCTCTGTTAATTATCCGGCAACCATTGTGTAACGCTTATATGGTAAATATATAGAGCCGTACCTTTGCAGCGTGATTTGCAAGCCACACCAATGGTGAAAGGTAAAAGACACCACGCTAAATTCAAAACAAATGGATGAAGTAAAAGAGAAAATCTATTGTATGCCGTATGGCAACAATAGCGATGCCGTTGCTACGGCTGCTCTTATGCGGGACAACAACTCTCCCGCAGAGATGATGGCACTAATGAACAACGGTAATCAATGGAACAACCCGTTTGTGTATCTTGTATGGATGATGTTTGCACAGCGTCTGTGGGGTAACAATGAGGGTGGTAACAACGAACTGAATGGGCGTATCAATGAGTTGCAGGCGCAGTTGCAAGACAACCACAACACGGACTTGCTGATGTCGGCAATCAATGGTAATCAGTCGTCGCTGCACGACCTTGCCACGAACCTGAATGTAGGCGTACGAGATTTGCAAATGGCTATCTGTGGGGTACAAAACTCTATCACGCAGGTAGCGGGGCAAATAGGTACGACGGGCGAGCGAGTTATCAACTCGGTGCTGCTCGGTAACAAAGACCTTACCTCTGCCCTGCAATCGTGCTGCTGCACCACGCAACAGTCTATTCTCAAAATGGGGTACGAGAACCAATTGGCAACGCAGGCGCAGACCTCTGCACTGATGGGGCGGTTGGACATTCTCGGCAACGGAATAACGCAAGGCTTTGCACAAGTGGGCTATGCTCAACAGCAACAGACCTGCGACATTCTCAACGCCAATGAGAAGAACACGCAGCGCATAGTAGATACGCTCAATGCACACTGGAACCAAGAGTTGCAACTGAAGTATCAAGACGCAAAAGCGGAGTTAAGTCAGTTGGCTCAAACAAGCGCATTGACCACGCAACTGAACGCTATCGCCGCAGCGGTTGCCAAGATACCGACAACGACTGCGTAACCTTTTTGAGGAGTGGGCAGACTATGCCTGCTCCTCTTTTTGTCTAACCCATATCCATACGATTATGCTATTCAAAGAACTGAAAGCAGGCAACTATGCCTACCTAATTCAAAACGACCGAGAGCGGCTTGCCGTTGAGCAGGCAAAGATAGTATCGGTCGGAGTTCCTTATTTTGACGCACAAGGCACGAATGCCGTGCAGAAAGTGATAGACCTCTGTATCTCCCGCAATGGTAAGGAGGAAACCTATAAGATACCCGAAATGCTATCTACCACGCAGGCGGGAACTACCATACTCTTTGCCGACCGAGATAGTTTTCTCAACGAGTTGGAAGCAATGCGCAACCAAAGCGAGGACATCATCCAAAGCGTGGAGTACCACAGACAGCGCAAGACCACTATCGAGCAAGCGTTGGCGGAGTATAACCCCGCCTACAAAGAAAAGAAAGATATGGAGGACAGGCTCGGCAAGATAGAGAACGCTATTGCAGGAATAGAGCAACTACTGCGTAAATCATCAACGGGCAAAGGGTATGGCACGGAGTAAGCACGAGCAGCCGCCACCGAGTATGCGGCTCATATTCACGAATATAAAATTGTTTCACTCGCACCCGAAAGAGTGCAAAGACTGTAAGATACTATGGACTATAAAGCAATGATAGAAACCGCTGTCAAGAACGGCGGAGGCGAAAAGACGATGTGGAAAGCCGTAGAGGCTGCCGACAAAGCGATGGCGTATATACGAGAGAACGCCCCGCAGGAATACGACTGCCTGCTGCGGCAACTCTATGTGGCTCTCAACGGAAAGCATTACAACAGAGAGTTAGCCGAGCAAGACGCAAAGGGAATATGCTATACAGACGCAGACGGCAACGAGCAGCACGGAGCGTATTGGACTGCGGAGCAGATAGAGAGTGCCACACAAGGCAAGTCTTTTCCGAGCGGCACAACGCTTTGGGATAAGTACATTGCCTATAATGCGGCACACGCTGACTTCTGCAAAAAGTTTGACGAGGAGCAAGTGTTTGACATTGCATATCTCTTTTTCTTTGCAGACGAGGACTGGAAAGGAGAGAATAAGATTTGGGAGTATATGAGTACTAATCGATAATGCAAGAAGATATTGCTCTACATATTATGATGATGATTGACTATACCGATTACGACTATTGGCAAGAGGCAAGTCTTTGGATGAGTTAACAGGATTAAGAATTATAGGCTTCAATATATCCGTCTTTATCCAATTTTGGATGCCTGTATTTCTTCTTGATGTATTTCACTGATTGGTTAAGAATGTGCCTGTATGGAATATCCATTCTTAACTCTAAACATTCTGCGTAAATACGGATATGGTTTTTATCACGGATAGAATGAATTTTGAACACTACAACAATACTCTTGTTAATCATTTTATAGACTTTCTCAACATCAAATTCCTCTGGTAACAGAACGAACATAGACCCATCACTTTCGCCATTTTCATCGTATGATACAACGAAAATGCTCTTGAAAATGATGGGTCTGTTGTTTATAACAATCTGTTGTAATGGGTATAGTCTTTTCAATATACCGTGAAACTCATATACATTTTTTACTTGCATATTAGTTTTGCATTTAGGTATGCCTTTTCAATGTGTTTCTCGGAGCGTTTTTGGCACTCAATTTCAAATCGAGAGTAGATTTTAGTGCATTTAGCATTAGCACCACTCCTTGAAAAATGAAGCCATCCTCGTTCTGTTCTATCAACTACCCACGCTTTACCATAGGTTTTCCACGCTTGATGTTCAGATATTTCATCTTTCACACTGCCGTTCATTGCATTGAACGCTATTGCATTTAGCAAAGCATTCTCCATAATTCTTTCTTTTTCGTTTAGTACTTCTAAATCAGAGTTCATAATAAAGATTGTTTTTAGTTATTTTACTTGCGGAATTCTCATCCAATGTGTTACATTACTGGCGAATTTTCCATTGATTGGTGATAAGAAAAAAGTCGCACCATCTTTTGTTCGTACTACCACTCTTTCATTATCAAGCGGCATATCGTCTTCAATACTTATCCAATGGATGTTTGATTGTCCGCCGGACAATATATTGTTTATGATAAGTACAACTTTTTCAAGTATTTCTCTTGTCTTTTCGTCCATATTTTTATCAGCCAAATAATGATATTTCTTGTGGGTCTTTTGTTAATCTCCTATCTGCAATAGTATAGTACTCTTGGTCTATCTCAAAACCTATGTACTGACGCTTGCACCGCTTGGCTGCTATCAGTGTACTGCCACCGCCCGAAAATGGGTCGAGTACTATGTCGCCTGCGTTGCTGCTCTGTTTGATAAGCAACTCCATTAGCGGGACAGGTTTCGCCGTTGGATGCGCTCCTTTTGCGCCTTTGCCTATGATATTCGGGCAGGAAAGGCAGTTTGTAATCCCCATATCATTGACATACTTTGCAGCACCTTTGCGGAGCATAAGGATAAACTCCAATTGATTCATATAGAACTTGTTGGGCGTGCTATTATCTTTCTTCCATACGAGGAGGTTTTGAAAGATAAACCCGACTTTCTCTGCCTCTATTTGCAGTTCTTTGAGGTTACGCGCATTGACCATAATGTAGCAGTGCGTACACTCTTTGAGTACTCGGTACACATCGGGCAACCACTCGGAGAAAGCAATATCGTTGTGAGCAAATAACTTTCCGCTGTTAGTGTGTTTGTTCTGTAAGTCGCTGAATATCCCCCCCCCGCGACTTGTGCCGTGATGTGAAATATGATAGGGACAGTCAGTTACCACGAGGTCTATGCTCTCGTCGGGTATTTCCTGCATACCTTTTATGCAGTCTTGGTTATATAATACATTTGTTTCCATGCTATTTATAGTTTGATATTAAAATAGTCCTCCAGTACTTTCTTGCAGTCAATTACTCCCTCACTGCCAAGCACACCACCCGTTTGAGCGTTGCGCATATCGTCTTTTTTTTCGTAAAACAAATTGAACACCACTTGCTCGTAACCAGTATTCGCAATAGACTTGTGGTTTGGGTGATTGTCTAAAAAGATTTGTGAGTGCTTGACCATCGCCTTGACCATCAGCGGGTATTCTTTTAGTTCACGCAGGCGGTCAGGTCTATTCGCCAACGGGCAGCCGACACATCCAAGTCGGCGTTTGATATGCATCGTGCCGTCAGCGTCATAGTAGCGGGGGGCAAGTTTGACACCTCTATCGAGAATAAACTCTTTGACATCGTCGAGAGTCCAATCTAATATCGGGAATACTTGTTCGACATGATTTTTCTCGGTCTTGGCTTTTCCGTAGTAGCGGCATTGCGTTGGCTCTTTGTAGCGTTCAGCCCTCGCCCTGCTTTCCTCTCTGCGCACACCAAGAATAACCGTGTCGAGTATTTTGTATTCTTTGAGTTCTGCGCAACAGTGCCTTACCCAGCGATTTGGCAATCCTTTTCTCTCTATCAGTTTGAAGAATGACTGCTTTGGCTGCACTATCTCCACGCCCATAGCCTTGACATGGCTAATAGTCCCAGGCGGGTCAATGGTCGTATTCTTATAAATCGCTCTATACTTTATACCCGCTTCTTTGGCGAGTTGAAGTATTACATCACTGTCTTTTCCTCCAGAATACGCAAGTTCTATTTCCGTATCTGGGTGCGCTGCTGCAATCCTTTGTAGTAACTTAATACTTGCAGCCACTTTTTTATTTAGTTCGTCTGTCATACTTAAAATAATTCCGTTTGTTGGTTTTTGTTGTTGTTGCCGATGAATAACTGCGAGAATATAGCGGCGAGGACATCGACCACTATGCTGTTGCCTGCTACTTGGTAGCAGCGGGACTTTGATAGCACGGCAATCATCTTGTCCGCGTCATTGTCCGCCACGCCCATCAGTCGAAAGCACTCTTTGGGTGTCAGTTTGCGGACACGGAAGCCGTCTGTTGCTCCCGTTGCTCCAAAACTGTCATCCCGCTTGAGGTTCGCATTGCTTGTCTGTGCGTACTGCGCTTTGATTGTCCGAGCGCAACCGTCTTGTGCGTTGATTGGTTCTTGTTCCATAATGAATTTGTCGTTTGCCGCTGAATAGCGGGTGGTTACTGTTGGGTGTATGTCTGAAAAATAGCAGTGGTTGTAAAGGTCTATGCCGTCTTGCCCATTGGGCGGGTTGTCGTGCAAGAATTGTTGTAGTCGTGTCATAGTAGCACTTTTGTTTCCCAACCCTTACCCATTGAGGCGGTTTGTGTCGGGGCTATTCCGTCTTTGTCAAATACTTTCTTGTGGCAGTTGAGCGTGTTCTCGAACGCACCGCCCTGCATTTCGCCTGCAACGATAATCTTTGTTTCGAGATTACCACCTCCGCCTGCGGTCTGCGTAATGGCTATGCCGTCGGGACTGATTACCTGCTTGCTATGGTTGAGTGTTTTGTCCCACTTGCCGCCCACTAACTGCGCCACTACTTTTATCGTGTTGTCGCTTGGGCAGAGTGCGCCATTGGCTCGGAGAGCGTTGGCGGTATCGCTGCCGTCTTTGGGCTTGAATATAAACCCCGTACCTTTTGCCTCGTGGTTGGCGTTGTGTTGCTCAAAACCTTTCAGCATACGCTCGGAGAGGTAGAACTCCTCTGGCACATTGTCTTCGAGGACATCACGCAAGCGTTTGGTCAGTGGTGTCGGTTGTGGAAAATAGTAGGGTTTTTCGCAATCAAGTATGCTGACCATAAACACCCGCTCTCGGGACTGCGGTACGCCGTAGTCCTTTGCGTTGAGTACCTGCGTGAAATTGGTATAGCCGTAACTCTCCAAAAGTAGTTGCCACTGGTTGAATAGTTTGACGAACTTGGCACTCACGAGGGCTGCCACATTCTCGAAAAGCAGGTACTTGGGGCGTTTGGCGGCGATGGCTCTCTCGCACTCCCAAAGCAGGGAGGAGTGCGTGCCGCTGCCCTTTGTGCCGCCACGCTGCAAGCCAGCCGCCGAAAAGTCTTGGCAGGGACTGCTATAAGTGAATAGGTCAAAGTCGGGAACTTGCGACCAATCTATCTGGCTTATGTCGCCGTAGTTCTTAACCTCTCCGTGTACGGCTTGGTAGGCTGCAAGCGCATACTTGTCTATCTCGCTGATACCTATCGGCTCTACTTTGATTTTGTCAGGGAAAGCCTGCTCCAATCTCCGCATTGCCATTAGTTGCGAGCCGTAGCCTGCGAAAGCCTCGAACAATCTAATCGTTTGCATAGTCGTGTTTTGTTATTCGTTGTTATTGCCTTTCACTAAATGATACCACTCGTCATATCCTGCTTGCCCGCCCCATTCGGCAGTGGCTTGCTCGATACGGTGATTGAGGTCTTCGACAAAAGCCTTGTATTCTTCCTTTGTCATATTAGTTTGGCGTTTGATTGTTTATAACTCATTGTTCTTTTTGCGCTTGTAGTCTTTGCAGAGTTCTTCCCAATGCGCTTTCATCTCTTGCACAAGCGGTCAATTAAATTCTCCACTCTCTGCTGTATAACCTGTATCTCCTCGTTGGTCATATTCGCCCATTCGGCTTCTTCCTGACGCTCCTGCGCCTCTCTCGCCTCCTGACGCTTGCGCTCGGCAAGGTCGTATCTCGCTTGGTTGCGCTCCTGCGTATAGGTCTGCAACCATTGCAGGAGGACTGCACCGTTGAGGTCGTAGAGTTTCCCGAAGTGCGAGAGTTTGCAGAAGCGGACAAAGAGGGCGATGTCGTCGAACTTGAGTGCGGGGTACTCGTCAAGGATGAGTTCCGCTGTCTCTGCCACCTGCCGGTCGTCCATCGTCTGACGGCGTCCTACAAAGTCGAGGTAGGAGATGACGGCTGCCGTGAGGTAGGACAGCACAAATGCCGTGTTGCTCTTGCTACGCTGCGCCATCTCTTGGAGAGTGGGGTGGTTGGAGGTAAGCACCTCCTCGAAACTGCGGCAGCGGATGTTAGTCAATATGGAACTTGGTGTTTGCAAGTTCCTGTATGCGCCGATAAGGCTTTCTTTGGGCTGCGTCGGCAGTAGCGTTGCCTCCTGCCTGCGGGTTGCGAGTGTTTCCATTGTTATATATATTTTGACCATTTGACTTTTCTTGTATTCTTTTCTTTTCCCAAGAGATGACAGCCGCCTGCCAATTTTTCATAGGCGTATTGCCTATCAGCCACCCTTTCGATTCGTAGAAATAGTAGAACTCCTCGGCGTTGATTCCGTTTTTGCGTACAGCGCAGAAATCGGCGACCTCTTCAATAGTCGGTTCTTGGAATTCTTTCTGTTTTTCCTCGCGCGCGTGCGTATTTATATCTCTCTTTGTTATTATATTATTATTTATATGGGGGGTGTCAATTTGGGAGGGGTGTATGGACAATTTGGGAGGGGGGACAATTTGGGAGGGGTGACAATTTGGGAGGGGTCGGCAGGTGTAGATAGTAGGTTTGCCGTTCTGTTGCTTCTCTTCCAAAAGCCCTGCTGCAACAAGGCGTTGTACTATCCGCCGTGCAGTCTTATCACTGGCGTTGAGCCATTGCGCAATATAGGCGACGGGTTGGTCGAATCCGTCCTTGTAGCCGTAGATGAGGGCATAGACGAGTGCCTCGTCGGAGGTCAGCCCAAGGCGGTTGACTATCCAGCCGTGCAGGACGATGTAGTGGGTATCTTGGATGGTGGGTTTCATTGTTAGAACGGGGTGGTGCGGTTTAGGGCGATTTGCAGCCCTTTTTGGGCGGTGGTGGTAGTCTTGCCCGTCTGGGCGGCAATCTCTCGGCAGAACGCGTCTGTGTCGCTGTTGCGGGCAGATAAGTGGATGAGTACTATCTGCACTACCTGACTGAGGTCGTTGGCGGCGAGGAACTCCCGCAGGTGTTCGAGTGAGAAATGGCTGTTCAGGGTGCGCTGCATGACCGCTTCGGGTACGATTCCTGCCTCTACATTGGCACGGAGCAGTGGCAGCGAGTAGTTGCATTCTATCATCAGGTGGTTGAGGTTCGGCACACGGTAGCGCAGGTAGTAGGTATCGGTGGCGAAGAGCAGGCGTCCCATGTCGGGGTGGTCGATGAGGTAAGCGAACGGCTCGGCAGCGTCGTGTTGTGCGGGTATAGGGCGTACGCTGAAGCCGCCGAGGTGTACTGTGCGCAGCGGTTCGAGTGTGTGCAGGTTCTTGGCTTGCAGGGCTTGGGCAGTGCCGCACGAGGTATAGACGGGCATGAGTGCGGCGTAGTCCCGCACATACTTGGCGTGGTCGCCGTGTTCGTGCGTCACGAGGCAGCCTGCCACCCCGCTTGTGTGCCAGCCGAGGGCGGCAAGGCAGTCCTGCCGTGGCACGCCGCACTCGAGAACAAGTGCTTCCGTGCCGTCGGTCAGGACATACCCGTTGCCCGTTGAGCCGCTATTGAGGACTGTCAGTTGCATGCTTAGAGAGTATCGAAGACGCTGGGCATTTCGGTTTGTACGGCTGCTTTCGGTGCTTCCGCAGGCTTGGCTGCCTCTTCGGGCAGGTCTTCGCTGTTGGCGTGGGCTTGCACCTGCTGTTCTGCCACCTCCTCGTAGGGGGTGTCCACCACTTTGCGTTGCTCGTCGGCGGTGTACATCGCTCCCAGTTGCGTGGGGAACGCCTCACGCAGAGCGTGTACGAGGGCGACCTTGCGTATCATTGTGCATTTGATAGCGTTCCAAGTGCTACGCCCCTTGTCGTAGTCCCGCAGGTTGCAGAATGCCTTGATCGGGAAGTCTCTGTCTTTGCGATAGACCTCTGCCCATCCGCCGAGCAGCACATCGCCGTCCCGCATGAACTCGCCCTCTTCGTAGACCACATCCGTCCCGCGCTTCAGTATCAGTCCTGCTCGGAAGCCTCGGTATTGCTCGCAGCCCTCGGCGCGTTTCATGAACGCCTCTTTGCTGACGATTATCGAGGCGGCGTCCTCTCCCCCTTGGTTGTTCCGAAACTTGACGAGGTAGGCTTCGTTGAGGAACGGGTTGAGTTGTTGGTACTTGCAGATGGAGATGAACTGCAGAATCTCTTGGTCAGTCACGCTGGCGTTGCCCTTTGTGAGGTAGTTGCGCACGATGTTGGCGTTGAGTTTGATTTCCTGTCCGAGGGTGTTGTACACGACCTCGAGTTTGGCTACTGGGCTGACTACAGCCGTTTCGTTTTTCTTTTCCATTGTGTGAATGAATTTGTTGTTAATTAGTTGATTATTAGCGTGTTCCGTAACGCGCAGCAAAGTACGCATTATTATCCGGAACACGCAAGTCTTGTCGCATAATTAGTGGACGGTCAGTCGGGCGTTCTTGACCACCTCGAGGGTGATGCACTGTCCGTTGGTCGGCAGCAGGTTGGTCACCGCCTCGGCGTTGTCCACGAAGAGGGGGGTGCTTATCTCGTAGGCTTGGGCAAAGGCGTTCACGATGTCAATGCCTGCATTCACCTGTGTGGCTCGGTTCTGCTGCTCGTAGGGTACGCCGTCGATGAGGGCGGTGCATATCTCCCGTTCGCCGTCGTTGGTGATATTCGGCTCGTACATCTTCCACCGCACCATTCTGAATAGGCTCGATACGCCGTTCTCCACCGCCGTTATCTTGGCTTTTCGGTAGGCTTGTATCTGCTGTTCCACGCCCTCTGCTTGGGCGATGAGGTCTGCCAGTTCCCGCTGCCGCTCTTCGAGGTGGGTGCGTTCTTTGGCGATACGCTCGTTGGTGTCGCGTGCGGCAAGGCGTCGCAGCAGGATTTCCTGTTGAGTGGTGAGGTCGGCAATGTCGGCTTTGTACTGTGCTATCGCCGCTTGGGTGCTGCTGTTGTCCTCTTGGGGTTGCGTAGCGGCTACGGCTGCCGTGGCTTCCTGCAGTTGGGCGAGCAGGGCTTGGTAGGGCTTATCTTCGGCGAGTATCGCTTCGGGCAAGCGCAGGTTTGCGAGTACCTGTTCGGCTGCAGCGTGGTTATGCTGCAGGCTTTCGAGGCGTGCTTGGTCGGCAGCGTCCTTTCGGGCGTCCTCTGCATCGGTTGCGGCGTAGGTGTCTATGCGCTGCTTGCAGGCTTCTGCTTCGGCTTGTATGGCTTGCAGGCTTGCAGTCTTGGCTTCGTTCCATACCTGCTCGGCTTTGGCGCGTGCCTCGGCGATACGCTCAGGTGGCAGGGGTTGTCCGCAGGTCGGGCAGGTGGTGGCGGTAGGTTGCGCGGCGGTGTACACCTCTGCGTTCTTGGCTTTCCATTGCTCGCGCAGGTCGGCGATACGGCTCTTCTGCTCGTTGATGAGGGCGAGCCAGCGTTGCGATGCCTGTCGGTGTATCTCGAGTCGGCGGGCAATGCTGTCGGTCTCGGCGGCTATGTTCTGCAGTTCCTGCTCCGCCGTGCTGCGTTGTTGGCGGTAGGCGTTTTGGGCAGCCATTTGTCGGTCGCTTACCTGTTGCGTCAGGCGGGCGATAGTCTGGCGTTGTGCCGCTGCCTGCTGCAGGGTTGCCTCATTGACCGTAGCGGTCTGCAGCGCGTCTATCTCGCCTTGTGCGTGGGCGATAGAGGTCTTTACTACCTGCAGTTGGTTCTCTATCTCCGCCCAGTCGTCCTCCACCCGCAGGCGGTCTTGTGCGTCGAGGGCAGCGGGTATGCCGTCAAGTTCCTGCTTGGCGAGCGTCTTCTGCCGCTTGGTGGTTGCCTGCAGTTCGTCTATGTTCAGCCCACGCTGGCGTGCAGCGGCTACGGCGGGATAGGGGGCTGCGAGGGTGTCCTCGTCTATGGCGGGGGCTATCTGTTGCAGCGCAGCGCGGCAGGTCTTCTGTTCCATGGCGGGGATGATGCCTACCGCCGAGAGCAAGAACCAGCGGTCGAGCGGCAGTATCTCTTCCAGTTTGGCGTTGTATTGGGTCTTCGATAGCGGCACCTCGTTGATGGCGTACTCGCTCTTTGTGCCTTTGCAAATCATCTCGGCAGCCCCACGGGGTTTCACCCAGTCCTCTTTGAGGGTGCGTTCTACGATGAGCGGGCAGGTGTCCAGCGTCAGGTAGAGGCGTACGCTCGTGGTGAGTTTGTGTCGTACCTCGTTCTGCTCGTCGAGGGGCTGCACTTTGGGCGTGTTGCCCTGTTGGTTCTTGTCGAACAAGCACCAGAGGTAGGCGTCGAAGATAGTCGATTTACCTGTGGCGTTGTCGCCGCTGATGGTGGTGTGGTCGGCGTTGAAGTCGTACGCGGCTTCGCTGACCCCTTTGAAGTTCCGCAGTTCCATGCGGTTGAGTTGGATTGTTTTCATCGTGTGAATGTTAAATGTTTGATAAGTTTTGTGTGCTTTTTCGTGCCGTGCTTTGCCTTAGGAACTCCTTAGGAACTCCTTAGGATGACCTTGGCTCGGCTTTTTACTTTCTTTTGCAATCGTAGATGCGCTTGTAGAGGTTGGCGTGGGTGCGTTTGAAGCGTTCCACCTCGGTGCGTTCTATGCGTACTTGCCCGCCGTATTCGTAACTCTCCAGTTCGCCGCGGCGGCGCATATTGTCAATAGTACCCTCCGTGAATCCGAGTGCTTCGGCGGCTTCTCGTTTCGTGTAGGGGCGTTCTGCGCTTGCGCGGGCTGCCAGTTCGGCTTGTAGGATTCCGCTGCGTACGCCCTCCATAAAGGTGTCCTCTCGGTCGTGGTGCAGGAACTCGAGCAGGGCTTGACTGTCTACGAGCAGCATGGTGGGCTGTCCTGCGGGTAGGTGGTTGTTCGGTGTCATAGGTTGTCAGTTTTTTGAGGTTGTACTATCTTGTCTACCGTAGCGGCGAACCGTTTGTCGGCAGCCTTGAGGTTCTTGCAGTGTTCGAGGAATAGGTTGATGGCGTCCAGTTCTCCCTCGGTGAGTTGCAGAAAGTCGTTTTTTTTGAGAGCCCGATTGAGCAGCACCCGCTTGGAGCGGCAGCAGCCCGTGAATGGGTCTTTCTTGCCTTTCGGCAGGTTGGCGCGTAGTGTGCGCAGGTGTTCCATTGTTGTCATATTCAGTTTGTATTTGGTTACTTGTTTATCGTGCGGTTTCTGTACTTGTCTATCTCCCAGCGTTGGTAGAGGTAGATGGCAGTCGACCAAGTAGTACCCCAAGTCAGTAGTTGGATTGCTATAGTGAGCAGGAAGTTGGAGTCTCCGGCTGGCTCGCCTGTAATGGCAATAAAGCCAACCATGATGAGAATTCCGATTGTGAATAGTCGCGCATAGTAGCGCAGGCGGTAGGTGAGGATTGGTTTCATATTACTTTTGCTTTTTAGGGGTTAGTCGTCTGATGGTGTAGTGCCAGAAGTACCACTTGCCCGTTGTGTGGTGGTCGGAAACTCGGAGAATTTCGCAACTCGTGCTAAGGAAGAGCGCATTGAAACCTTGTCGGAGGGCATTCCGTTTTATTTCGAGCAGTGCCTCTTTGGCGGCTGCGAGAGTTTGGAACTGCTGCATACACCCCTTGTCGGTTTTTATGCCACTGTCGTCGATTTCGAGATGGATATAAACTTTCATATTTTTATTATTTTGTTGTTGTTCTTATTTGCCTATTCGGTGCCTTTGTATTACCTTTGCCGTGTTTTAGTGTTTCAGGAGCGTTGCCCTGTCGGTTGTTAGTCCGTTGCTTTTTTGTTTTCGGTGCAAAGGTAATACATTCTTGGGATACACGCAAGTTTTATGAGATAAAAAATGACTTTTTTCTCAATTTTCTTATATACCAACTATTATGGAGACAAAAGACAGACTTATGGAGTTGTACCGTTTGGCGATTGCCAACGGTATCGTAAAGAACCGCAAAGAGTTCGCGGAGTTTATAAACACGGCAGAGGCGACCTTGTCCAATAGCCTCAATGGTGCGCCGAAGTATGCGGGGACGGCTGCCAACCTTGTAACGAGGGCAGAAGCGGAACTGATGAAGCGGGGTGTTTCTGTAGTAGGTAGTGGCGATGCTGCTGGCAGAGATATACAAAAAAATTTTGATAACATCAGCAATCCCGATGTCAAGGAAATAGTGAATACACTTGTGCATGAGATGGCTGCCCAGCGTGAGCAGTTGATGAGTGAAATGGCTGCCCAACGCCACGATTTTATGGAACTACTAAAATCCCGATAATGTCTTATGGAAGAGAATAAAGACTACGGACTGATTTATGTCCTTTCGAATGAGTATATGCCCAATCTCATCAAAATTGGGAAGACCTCTCGGCATGATTTGAAGAAGCGTATGACTGAACTATACTCTACGGGTGTCCCTGCTCCCTTTGAGTGTCTGTTTGCCTACGAGGTAGAGCAGGAGCGTTTGGCTTCGGTTGAGTCCACTCTGCATGTCGCTTTCGATGATTATCGTGTTCCGTCTGGACGGGAGTTCTTTTCGGTAGAGCCGAGTAAGGTAAAGGCTGTTCTCCAAGGGATAGGTATGTTTCACCCTGTCGATGCCACGCAGGAGGTGCAGCAGAAGATAGACGAGGTGGTGGCTGCCGATGAGAAGAAGCACAAGAATCCGAATATGGACTTTTTCGCTATGGGTCTGCACGAGGGGCAGGTGTTGGTGTATAAGAACGACCCTACTGTTACTTGTTCCGTGAAGACAAACCGATTGGTGTCCTATCAGGGCAAGGTGTATTCTCTATCGGGGCTGACGCACCAACTGCTCGGGTCGAAGTATGCAGTACAGCCCTCACCGCTGTGGCTGACCGAGGACGGCACATCGCTCTATTCCTTATATGTAAAGCACCTCGCTGCCGACCAAGCCCCTGCTCATGCTGCGGTGGCGTCTGCCGCTGCTTCGGTGTCTGCTGATTTTACGAACCATTAAACCGATACGACTATGCGTAGTGAACAACGAGCCGAAATAGACCGCCGTTTTCTGAAAGCCTACCGCCTGCTCTATGCCGACGAGAAGGTGCAGATGAAAAAGGAGTTTTGTGCCAAGACGGGTCTTATCCCGCAGAACTTTTCCATGTTGGAGCGGGGCGATTTGTCCTGCACGGTGGACAATATATATAACCTCGCCACGCAGTTTGGGGTGTCGCTCGAGTGGATATTCTTTGGTAAGGGCGAGTTCTACAAGGAGGGCGGCAATGGCGACGGTGCAGTATAGGTTGTCCTCTCGTGCAGCCAACGGCAGGGCGGAGGTCTTGGTGCGTTTCTACGATGGCGAGAGTTTCTCCCAGCGTGCCAAAACGCATGTGCTTGTGTCTGTCGAGGCATGGGACAGCAGTACAGGGACACTCATCGTTCCTCGTCGGACTACTCCCGAAGCGGTGGAGATATTGGAGAAGCAGAATCAGTTGGATAGGCTTGCCAAGAGTGTGTATGAGGCGTGGTGGAGGGATAGGTACGATATGTACAATGGGTGGTTGCAGCAGGTAGTGGATTCTTTTTTCGATGCACCTCGTCCTGCGGCTGCGCCTGTGCGTATGTTGTTGACGGATGTTGTTATGGAGTGTGCGTTGTCCAAAGACCTTGTCGAACGCTCTGTGGCGCAGTATCGTGTCTTGGCAGAGGCGTTGTCGCGCTACGAGAAGAAGACGCACCCGCTTTATGCGGATTGTTTCACAGAGCAGGACATCGACGGCTTTGTACGCTTTTTCTCCAACGAGGAGGTCTCGGTGAAAGGCAGACAAAAGCATATCCAACGCTCGCATAATACCATCACCGCAAAGTTAAAGAAACTCGCTGCAGTCTGCAATTATGCCGTTGGCAAGGGGTATATGGCAGAGAGTCCGTTCCGGAACGGGCGGTATAGAATCCAAGGCGAGGTCTATGGTGACCCCGTGTACCTTACTTTGGAAGAACGCAACCGCTTATATGCCTTTCATGGGTTGTCGCCTGCGCAGGTGGTGCAGCGGGATATATTCGTGTTCCAATGCCATATTGGTTGCCGTGTGAGCGACCTTGTCGAACTGACGGCGGACAATATCACTGTCGATGGATTTGTGCAGTATATCCAACATAAACTCCGAAAGAGCAAGCCCGTTGTGGTGCGTGTCCCGTTGTCAGATACGGCGTTGGAGATTATCGAGCGTTATCGGGATTCGGAGCGCAAGCAACTCTTGCCGTTTGTGCATCCTAACAAGTACAACGAGGCTATTCATGAGATTTTGCGCATTGCAGGGATAAATCGTATAGTGATGATACAGAACCCAAAGACGCTTGCGGCAGAGCCTCATCCGTTGTGGGAGGTTGCCAGTTCTCATATTGCGCGTCGTACATTTATGGCGAATATGTTTAAGGCGACCAAGTCGGAGCGTATTACTTCGGCTTTCACAGGTCATGTCAATGGTTCTCGTGCGTTCAGTCGTTATACCTCGGTGGATGATGATATGAAGTTGGAGGTCATGCGCGCCATGCACGAAAGAAAATGACGGGATTTTGACGGGCTTTTCTGCAAAAGGGTGTTATTGGTTGATAGTGCAGTGTAGTTTCTGAATGATGCATTCCCTCATGTAATGCGATTTTTGTTGTTATGGGCTTATTTGCATTTCTATACCATTGCTTCCTGCATGGATCACAACTTATAAATGCCAAGTAACTATAAATCGGTTACTTGGC
>CAVEFV010000042.1:0-19327 GCA_963615025.1 Firmicutes bacterium CAG:95
AGTGCTTTTATTTCAAATACAGAAACACAAACGACCCGCAACTGTCACACAAAATAATTTCCCCCTCCATCACGCTCCTCTTCCCCTTCCTTTTTCCTTACACCAAACCTCCTTTCCGAAATGTTAAATGATGTAAATAGGTTCCGTCCCACCAAGCGTACCTCTCCTATAGCCATACGAAAAACAGACCCACCGCAAAGCACGATAAATACTACCATTTTCGAAGGTTTAATATAGGACGAATATAGGATGAATATAGGACGAATACAGGAAGACTATACAAACTACCTATCAACCCCCACCCAAACACATTCCCAATATATCACTCTGTGTATTAATTCTTAACTCTTAATTATTAATTGATTCTTACCCAATATTCCAGTAAATCTACTCCATAAAAACAATCGGAAACTTTTTTATAATAATAGTATTTGCGATATTGTAATTATTTTGTACCTTTGCAACCACTTTTGTGTATAGGTCTATGCCGAACGAAATGACATACATAATAAATCTAAAAACCTTTGGAGCAGATGCTTACGAACACGAGTACCACTTGGACAAAGCATGGCTTACTCGTGAAGGGGCTGTGAAACTGACAGGCGGCGACTGTATCGCAAAGGTCGTGCTGCAACGCATTAAGAACGATTTTGCCTTGACTATACAACTAAAAGGCTTCGTTTCTTGCCCGTGCGATAGGTGCTTGGACGATGTTGAAGTGCCAATCCAATGCGAGGAAACAATGCAAGTAAAGTTGGCGCGTGAAACACAAACCGACGATTTAACGGTCTTCATCGACCCTACGGAAGGGAACCTCAACTTGGGCGAACTCTTCTACGAACTGATAATAACAAACCTCCCAATAGTGATTCGTCACCAAGAAGGTAAGTGCAATCCTCAAATGGAGGAACTTCTCCAAACTTACCTCTGTTCACTATCGGAAGAACAAAAAGATAACCTTGAGGCTTTTCCCGAAGCCTGAGGCAAAATAGTGTAATAAACAAATAAATAATAAAGAATATGGCACATCCTAAACGAAGACAATCGCACACCAGAACAGCGAAGCGTCGTACTCACGATGTAGCAAAATTGCCTACAATCGCAATCTGCCCCAACTGTGGAGCAACCTACATCTACCACACCGTATGCGGTGCTTGTGGCTACTATCGCGGAAAACTCGCTATCGAAACTGCCGCTGAGGCTTGATAATGCTTCCGTCGGTGAACGCGAAAACAACAACAAGCAAACTCTGAGCAGTATTCTGCTCGGAGTTGTTCTTGTGTAGTCGCACTCAGAAAAACTTTTTCGAATACACTACACCTACTCTTGCACCTTTTTTACTACACTTGTTAAGGTATTATTCTTATTGGGAATCTATCCGTATTCCCCATCCTTAAACCAATAATTTTATAGAATGGAAAATAATAATTCAAGGTGGCAATCTTCTTCGAGAGGAAGAGGAACCACACCCAACTACAACTATCGTCAAGGCGCTGACTATCACAACGATTACAACCGCCCTCGTACAGGCAACTATTCTAAACCATCAAACGACGAACGCTACTCCAATACAGAAAGAAGGCGTTTCCATACTACCGAAGGACAAGAAAGACGCCCCTATAATCGATACAACAACGACGAAAACCGCTTCAATCCCGAAGGCTTCCGTCCCCGTTTCAACCCCAACGCAGAAAACAACCGTCCTCGTCGGAGGCGTTTCATATCCGAACAAGGCGAAGCCGACTCGCCCCGTACTCCGCACTACACTCGTGTAAACAGTCACTATGGTGCAGAAGACGGACAACGGCGCACACGCTTCTCTTCACCCATGCATCGGGATAGCAGCGTCTATTCCAAACGCAAACAAATGGCATATCGGCAGAAAGAAATCGACTTGACTCAACCTGTCAGGCTCAATAAATTTATTGCCAATGCAGGAATCTGCTCCCGTAGAGAAGCCGACGACTTCATACAGGCGGGCGTCATCACAGTTAATGGAGAAATAGTAACCCAGTTAGGAGCAAAAATACTGCCAACCGACAAGGTTATGTTTCACGACCAACCTGTTCGTTCCGAACACAAAGTTTATATATTGCTCAATAAACCCAAAGATTGTGTAACAACAACCGACGATCCTCAGGACCGTAAAACAGTCTTGGACATTGTTAAAAACGCGTGCGCAGAACGAATCTATCCCGTAGGACGCCTCGACCGTAATACAACAGGCGTACTCCTGCTTACCAACGATGGAGACCTTGCAGCAAAACTGACACACCCCAAATTCGGAAAGAAGAAAGTATATGCTGCAACACTCGATCGCGACTTGGAACAAGAAGCCTTCGACACTATTATGGCGGGAGTAACAATAGACGACGAGGTCATTATTCCCGATGCTCTTGAATTCACGCACGAAGACGACCGCAGACACATAGGGTTGGAAATACATTCAGGTCAAAACAGAGTCGTCAGACGAATATTCGAAAGAGTAGGGTACAAAGTACTTCAACTCGACCGTGTATCTTTCGCAGGGCTGACAAAGAAAAATGTACCACGGGGAAAATACCGTTTCTTGTCGCCTAAAGAAATAAGTATGCTCCAAATGGGCGCATTCAACTAACAAAGAAAACATGAAAAGCAGACGCATCCTGTTGGTATCTATGCTATGGGTTGCAGCGTCCGTCTTCGCACAGACAACGCAAGAACTCTATACCGCATACATCCGGCAATACTATCCCATTGCACAAGAGCAACAACGATTGTATGGGGTGCCTGCTTGCATCACGCTCGCTCAAGGCTTGCTCGAATCAGGGGCAGGGCGTAGTCCGCTGGCACAGAAAGCCAACAACCACTTCGGAATAAAGTGCGCGGGAGATTGGAAGGGCAATACCTACCACCAAGACGATGATACCAAAGACGAATGCTTCCGCAAATACAAAAAAGTGGAAGATTCATACAAAGACCATGCATTATTCTTGCAACGACCTCGCTACGCCGAATTGTTTACCTTGCAGGTAACTGACTACAAAGGATGGGCACACGGACTTAAACGATGTGGCTATGCTACTGACCCTGCCTACGCAGGAAAACTCATAAAACTGATAGAGGACTACAACCTAATGCAGTATGTAACTTTCGAGGAGCAACTGTCTCAAACCGATAAAACACCGTCCTCCCACAAGTCCACTGCAACCAACAAACAGGGCAAACCGCAGAAACCCGCCAAGCCACATAGCACGATAGCCAAAGATACAACCGCTGCACCAACTCCCTCCAAAGGAAAATCCTCAACCGTATCAATGGGGACGGTTGATCTGTTCACAGAGCATATTGTCCTGCGTAACAACTCTTGCAAGTATGTAGTGGCACGCGAAGGAGATACTTTCCAAAGTATAGCAGCAGAGTTCAACATTCGTCTGAAAGCAATCTATCGATACAACGATATTCGCAACACCAACTATGTATTGCAAAAAGGCGATAAAGTCTATCTGCAAATGAAACGCAGAAAGGCAGCAAAGCCCTACGCTGTTTACCGCGTACGCAAAAATGAGAATATCTGGCAAATAGCACAAGACAAGGCTATTCAAGTCAAGTCTATCTACAGGCTTAATGGTATAACAGAAGGACAAGATGTATCCATCAATCAAGAACTGCGTTTACGATGAGGCGTACAAACACAGAGAGTATAGGTGCGGTCATCACACAACTGCTGCGTGAACAAGGATTGGAAAAGCCTCTGCTTGAACACAAAGTACTACAGGCGTGGCCTCGACTATTAGGGGCTGCAGTAGCCCGTTACACAGGAAAAATGGAAGTGAAAAATGGAGTGCTTTATGTACATATACAATCTGCCCCTTTGCGTAGCGAACTATTCTTATGCCGTCAACAACTCGTGGAGAAACTGAACGCAGAAGTTGGGGCAGAAATCATAACAGATATTCGCTTGCTCTAATCAAGAATGCTCTATCCTGCCGACTTCGAAAATAAAATAAACTTCACGGCTATCCGCGACTATCTATGGCACCACTGTACTTTTTCTATAGGGAAAGAACAAGTGGATGCACTCACTTTTCAAACAGATCCACAATACATTCAATATCTCATCTTCGAAACATGGGAAATGCTATGTGCTTTGAACGACCAATCTCTCAACTTCCCGCGATGTGAGATGCACGATGTTCGGGATAGCCTTTCCCGTATCCGTATCGAAGGACTGTTCTTGGAAGAACAAGATCTGTTCCATCTGCGAAAGTCACTGGAAACATTGCGGTTGCTCACCACTTTCTTTCTCGCTCTACCCGAAGACCGATTTCCTTCCTTGCGTGCATTGTACGCTCGCGAAGAACTGTGCGATGTATCATCTGTCTGTCATACAATTGACACTATCTTGGATAAATATGGGCAACTCAAAGACACGGCATCACCAGAATTGTTCCGTATTCGTACCGACTTGCGTAAAGCACAAGCATCCGTCGGTCGTACCCTCACATCTATATTACAACAGGCTCAAAAGGACGGAATGATCGACAAGGATGTAACTCCCACACTCCGTGAAGGACGGTTGGTAATTCCTGTGTCGCCCATGTATAAACGCAAGTTGGGAGGTATCGTACACGACGAGTCTGCAACAGGGAAAACAGTCTATATCGAACCGCAACAAGTAGTGGAGGCAAACAACCGTATTCGGGAGTTAGAAGGCGAAGAACGGCGCGAGCGTATTCGGATACTCATTCAATGTAGCAACCAACTGCGTCCTATGTTACCTGCACTATTGGCATCCCAATTGTTTTTAGGGAAAGTTGATTTCTTGCTCGCTAAAGCAACTTTGGGTAAAGAACTCAACGCCATCGCTCCGCAATTGGTCGCAGAACCCGTACTCGATTGGCGGGAAGCCTATCATCCTGTCTTGCTGCTCAATTATCGCTCACAAGGAAAAGAGGTCGTACCACTATCAATACGCCTTGACAAAGAGAATCGAATAATTGTTATCTCTGGTCCAAATGCAGGGGGTAAATCAGTATGCTTGAAAACAGTAGCATTGTTGCAATATATGTTGCAGTGTGGCCTATTGGTGCCTATCAGGGAAGATAGTGTAATGGGATGCTTTCAGCATATATTCATTGATATAGGAGATGAGCAGTCCATAGAAGACGACTTGTCAACCTATTCCTCCCACCTACGTAATATGAAGTATTTTCTTCGCAATAGCAATAGTCAGACGCTATTGCTTATTGACGAGTTCGGAGGAGGTACCGAACCCAATATAGGCGGGGCTATTGCAGAAGCGGTCTTGGAGCGTTTCTGCGACTCAAAAGCAATAGGGGTAATTACAACGCACTTCGATAATCTCAAACACAAAGCAGAAGACACCGACGGAATTATCAACGGAGCAATGTTATACGACCGTAAACAAATGCGCCCGCTATTCCAATTGTCAATAGGACAACCTGGCAGTTCATTTGCAGTGGAAATCGCACATCAAATAGGACTTCCGGATACCATCATCAATCGTGCAAAAGAATTAGTAGGAGAGGAACATATCGATTACGAGAAACATCTGCAAGACATAGCCCGTGATAAACGCTATTGGGAACATAAACGGCAGGAAATACGCCAACAACAGAAACATTTGGAGCAGCGCATTGCATCCTACGACGAAGCAATGTCTTCCATAAAACAAAAACGGATTGAAGTACTGAAACAGGCACAAGAAGAGGCATCCGAACTACTCAAGCAAACAAATGCAAAGATAGAAAATACAATCCGCCAAATACGCCAAGCCGATGCAGAGCGTATGCGCACCAAAGAAATTCGCCAAGAACTATCTACCTTTCAAAAGAGGGTAGAGTCTCTCCCTATAGAGAAAAAGAACGGAAACCCGACAGAGAAACCTCGTACCAAAAAACAAATAGCATCCGTCAACAATCCTGAAATAACGGTCGGTTGTCGTGTCCGTATCAAAGGACAGACGATTGTAGGTGAGGTGGTCAACCTAAATGGCAAACACGCACGAGTGGCATTCGGAGAAATGTCTTCACAAATACTGCTCTCGCAGTTAGAATGGGTATCGGCTCGACAAGCAAAGAAAATACAAAAAGAACGCCCGCAAACAAACATAAGCGATTCTCTACGCAAAAAGAAACTGCAGTTCAATAGCCAATTAGACTTGCGAGGAGAATATGCAGACGAGGCTTTGGTATCACTAATGAACTATATGGACGATGCACTGATGATCGGAATAGAAGAGGTCAGAATACTACATGGAACAGGTACAGGTGCGTTGCGCGAGGTAGTGAGAAACTATCTAAAATCGTTATCTAGTATTACTGCTTTTCACGATGCTCATCCCGACGAAGGAGGAGCAGGCATCACCGTAGTAGAAATATAAAAGAAACGATAATCCTATCAATGAGCCATTTTTGGTATAAATTACTTATCTTTGCAACATATTTAATGGAAAGGTAACAGACTATGATTGGCATCTTTGATAGTGGCTACGGAGGATTAACCGTATTCTCAGAAATAAGAAAACAACTTCCACAATACGATTATCTATATCTCGGAGATAATGCACGCGCGCCCTATGGAACTCGCTCCTTTGAAGTAGTCTATCACTATACTTGGCAAGCCGTTGAATATCTCTTCGAACATGGATGTAACCTCGTTATATTAGCCTGCAATACAGCATCTGCCAAAGCCCTTCGACAGATACAACAATGCAATTTACCACAAGTCTGGAAAAAGGATAAAGATACCAGCAGACGAGTATTAGGGGTCATCCGACCTACTGTGGAACAGATAGGTAACTACACCCAAACAGGGCATATCGGACTCTTTGCCACGGTAGGTACAGTAGCAAGTAATTCATATCCCATCGAGTTACATCATCTCTATCCCGACCTATCCGTCACCCAACAAGCCTGCCCCTTATGGGTTCCGATAATCGAAGCAAACGAACATCTCAATAATGGGGCGGACTGGTTTGTAAACAAATATACACAACAACTTCTCCAAGCAGACCCGCTCATCGATACTATCATCCTTGCTTGTACGCACTACCCATTGCTTATGGATAAAATTCGCAGATATGTAGGAGATTCTATCAACCTCATCTCACAAGGGACTATTGTAGCCTCTTCACTGCAAGACTATCTAAAACGACACCCCGAGATAGAACAATCATGTAGCAAGGGTGCTACCCACCGCTACCTGACTACAGAATCTGCAGATAAATTTATGGCTTCGGCTGGCATATTCCTTAATGAATCCATACAAGCAAAACACATCGAACTGGAGAGATAATAACTCAAGGAGTTAACAACACTACACTTTAATGAAAATATTCCTTGAAGTGTTTTTCAAATAATTGAATAGTATCTTCCACGCTTGCATAACTCTCACCCCCTGCTGCATTTTTATGTCCTCCACCATTAAAGAATAGATTGGCAAACTCATTAACAGGGCGGTTACCTTGACTGCGGAACGAAATCTTTATCTTATCTTTATCTTCTCGCATAAATACCGAGTAATAGACATTTTCTATTTGCAACGGAAGATTTACTAAACCTTCAGCATCGCCCGCCTGAAAATTAAAACGGTAGAGTTCACGCCGTGTCAATACAATAAGAGCAGTGTGTTGTTTTTGGAAAATCTGCATCTTACGATACAAACAATACCCCATCAACCGCATCCTGCTTTCAGAATAAGTATTAAAGACTTTATTATAAATAGCATCCTTATCCACCCCTAACTTCACCAACTCATAGACAATAGCATAATTATCTGCTTGGTTAGAGTTAAACGAAAAGTTCCCCGTATCAGTCATCATGCCCGTGTATATACATTCTGCAGTTTGTAGATTCATAAGTCGGAAATTACCGCTGCGGCATATAAGACGAAATACTAACTCACTCGTAGAGGCTATATCAGGATAAGATATACTCACATCAGCAAAAGGCTGTGGAAATAGGTGGTGATCAATAAGTAACTTCTTGGCACTTGCATTCGCCACTTGCTCTCCCATTACACCAATACGCTTCAGATCATTAAAATCAAGGCAAATAATTAAATCCGCTTCTTGTAAGATAGTATTGCACTCTGCTATGTTTTCATCATAACAAAGTATATCTTTTGCTCCTGGCATCCACTCCAGGAAAGTGGGAAAACGATTCGGAACAATAACTGCTATTAAATCCTTGCCTAAACACTCCAAATAATGCTGCATACCCAAACTACTCCCAAGCGCATCTCCATCAGGTGATATATGTGTAACAATGGCAACAGAACCGGCCTTTTCTAATAGAGCATTCGCATCATGTATCTCTTGATTAGTTAGTTTCTCGGTAATCATAAGAATATTCAATAACGACATTTAATATACTTTATGCACCGCAAAGATATACAAATTTTTCGAAACCACTATTGGAAACAAGGAGTATTTTCTTTATCTTTGCACTTTTTAAGGGGTCTGATATATATGTTAGACACCCAATATCGGTGAGTTTTATAGTCAAATAGGGAGTTTATCGAACACCCATAAAGAATATACCAACATGAAGAAACTACTGCTTATCGATGCTTATGCCATAATCTATCGGGCATACTATGCATTCATTCGTACGCCACGCATAACAAGCAAAGGCGAAAATACCTCTGCTATATTTGGTTTCCTTCTTACTGTAGACGACCTGTTAAAACGCTTACAACCCGATGCCATAGGAGTTGCATTTGACCCGCACGGCAAGACTTTCCGACACGAAGCATTCGAACAATATAAGGCGCAGCGAGAGGAAACTCCAGAGGATATACGAAAAGCAGTTCCTGTAATAAAAGAGATCCTACAAGCAATGAATATCACTATTCTCGAAGTGAGTGGATTTGAGGCAGATGATGTAATAGGCACCTTATCACAACAAGCAGAGAAAGAAAACTATCAGGTCTATATGGCTACACCCGATAAAGACTATGGGCAGTTAGTAACAGACAATATCTTTATGTATCGACCTCGACATAGCGGAGGATTCGAACAAATGGGAATAAATGAGGTCTGCGAGAAATATGGTATCAACTCTACACATCAAGTGATAGACCTATTAGCATTGATGGGTGATTCTTCCGATAATATACCGGGTTGTCGTGGAGTAGGGGAGAAAACAGCAGTGGCGTTATTAAAACAATTCGGTTCAGTAGATAATCTTTTACAACATACCGAAGAACTGAAAGGTGCATTACGGCAGAAAATAGAACAACAAATAGATAATATCCGCTTCTCTTATTTCTTAGCAACAATTCGTACAGATGCTCCTATCTCTCTTAACGAACAGGACTTACAACGCAAAGAGGTCAATATGCAAGCCCTTACGGCTATCTATACAAGATTAGAGTTTCGTTCTTTATTGAAAAAATATCAACAGCCAATACCTACGCCTCAACAGCCAGTTGTACTCGATTTATTCTCTGAACTTAAGGAACCTACATCACAGGATATAAAAATAACCGGAGAGAATACAGTCAATAAAGCACAGCAACAAGAACTTGACCTATTTTCAGACAACACACTACCCTCTTCACAGTTTTCTGTCTCTTTACAAAAAGGCACTCCTAAATGGTTAAATCTACGGGCAATAGCCATATCTGTTGAACAGAATGCAATATATATCACGAAAGGGGATAATGTGGTATATTATACTGAATTAAATGAAACAATCTGTCGTTGGATAGAGAATGAAAAGATAACGAAGATAAGTGCCAATATTAAACAAGATATAAAGAACTTAAATAATAAAGGAATAGTGCTTCGAGGGAATAACTTCGATGTTACTATCGCACATTATCTCTTACAACCAGAGAATAATCACGACTTATCTTACTTATCAGAGATATATTTGCAACATACGATTGCCGACAATCCTGAAGAAAGGGTATTCGCCACATGGCAATTAATGCCTATTCTGTCAGATGAATTACAGAAAGCAAATGCAGAGAAACTCTTTCGTGAGATAGAAATGCCTCTTGCTCCTGTATTAGCCGATATGGAACAGGCAGGAGTACGCTTCGACACTTCTGTGTTAGCAGAAGCCTCAGAGCGACTCAATAAGCAAATGCAACAGATAGAAGAAAAAATACGGAAGACGGCAGGAGATACATTCAACATCAATTCACCCAAACAAGTGGGCGAATTATTGTTCGAACGCTTGAAGTTAGACGATAAGGCAAAGAAAACAAAAAGTGGACAATATATTACATCAGAGGATATATTGCTCAGCATTGCTCATAAACATCCCATTGTAGGTGAAATACTCGACTATCGTGCCATCCGCAAACTACTTAGTACATACATAGATGTGTTGCCCACACTCATAAACCCAATAACTGGTAAAGTGCACACCACCTATAACCAAACTGTAACAGCAACTGGACGCCTCTCATCGACCAATCCTAATTTACAGAATCTTCCTATTCGGAGTGAGCGTGGAAGAGAGATCCGCCGTGCGGTAATAGCAGATGAAGGTTGCCTGTTCCTATCTGCAGACTATTCACAGATAGAGTTGCGACTAATGGCGCACTTTAGTGGCGATGTACATCTTATGGAAGCCTTTCAAGCGGGGCAAGATGTTCATGTTGCTACAGCGGCTAAAATATTCCATATACCACTATCGGAAGTCACACTAGATATGAGGCGTAAAGCAAAAACGGCTAATTTTGGAATTATCTATGGTATCTCCGCCTTTGGTTTGGCAGAACAATTGCAATCATCTCGAGCCGAAGCCAAAATACTCATTGATGGTTATTTCGAGGCATTCCCAGGTGTGATAGCATTTATAGAACGAGCCAAAGAGAAAGCTAAAGAAAGAGGGTATGCTGAAACTCTCTTTGGTAGAAAACGCTTTTTGCCAGACATTCATTCTCAGAATGCTACAGTGCGTAGTTTTGCAGAACGCAACGCCGTCAACGCACCTATACAAGGAACGGCTGCAGATATTATTAAAGTGGCAATGATTCGCATTCATCAACGAATAAAACAAGAACATCTACAGGCCAAGATGATAATGCAAGTCCATGATGAACTCAATTTTAATGTACCGGTCAAAGAAATAGAACAAGTGAAACAAATTGTCTTGCAAGAAATGCAACAGGCAGTGCAACTACGAGTACCACTTGTTGCAGATTGTGGCATTGGAAATAATTGGTTAGAAGCCCATTGATAAGGATAAAATGAAAACAAAGGACGAGAATACTACTTCTTTAATTCAAACAAGGGCATTGTTAGTGGGAGTTATTACACCCATGCAATCAGAAGAACGCACCAAAGAGTATCTTGATGAGCTAGCCTTTCTTGCAGACACTGATAATATCACACCTGTGCGCAGATTCGTACAGCGTATCGAGCAACCCGACTCTAATTGTTATGTAGGCCCTGGTAAATTAGAGGAGATACACAGTTATATTCAAGAGCGTAAGGATACAGAAGAAGCGATTGATACGGTCATATTCGACGATGAGTTATCGCCGCGCCAAATACGAAATATAGAGAAAACATTGGCAGTGCGTATAATGGACCGCACTATTCTTATTTTAGAGATATTCCGTTTAAGGGCTCAGACTTCTTATGCAAAAACACAGGTCGAGATGGCACATTTGCAATATATGCTGCCTCGCCTCACTCGTATGTGGAGTCACTTAGATCGTCAGAGAGGTGGAGGTGCTACCTCGCGTGGTATGGGTGAAACGCAAATAGAGGCAGATAAGCGTATTATCAAGAACAGGATTGCCTTGCTCCGAGAAGATCTCAAAAAGATTGATAAGCAGATGTACACACAGAGGCAAAATCGTGGAAAAATGGTGCGTGTGGCATTAGTGGGATATACCAATGTGGGGAAATCCACCTTGATGAATCTCCTGTCGAAGTCAGATGTATTTGCCGAGAATAAACTCTTTGCTACTTTAGATACAACTGTACGCAAAGTAACAATCGATAATCTTCCATTCCTGCTTTCCGATACGGTAGGGTTTATTCGTAAACTGCCGCACAACTTAATAGAGTCTTTTAAGTCTACGCTTGATGAGGTACGAGAAGCTGACCTACTAATCCATGTAGTGGACATCTCTCACCCTAATTTTGAAGAGCAGTATCAGGTGGTGGAACAGACAATTAGCGAGATAACTCAAGAAAATAACCATAAAACTCCGATAGGGCGTCATAAACAACATATCATACCTGAAATAATCGTCTTTAACAAGATAGACGCTTTTCACTACACGCCCAAAGAGGATGATGATCTAACACCTATTACTCGTGAGAACATATCATTAGAGCAACTTAAACAGTCATGGATGAGTAAGATGAGCGATGATTGTATCTTTATTTCTGCAAAAAAGAAAGATAACATCGAAGCGTTGAAGCAATTGATGTACGAGCGTATCAAAGCAATACATATTGAACGCTATCCTTACAATGATTTTCTTTTCCAGAAATATGAATAATTTACAAATATCACTTGTACGACTCGTAAAAGTGTAATACTTTTGCAGCGATATAACCAAGAATATAATACTTAAAAATAATAGTTATGACTCAGGAATTAGAACAAGTTATTCAAAAGGCGGAAGCCTGGTTGAAGGGCAATTATGATGAAGAGACAAAGTCTCAAGTGCGTGCAATGCTCGAAGCCGACGACAAAACGGAATTGGTGGAGAGTTTCTATAAAGACTTAGAGTTCGGAACTGGTGGTCTGCGAGGTATAATGGGCGCAGGATCTAATCGTATGAATATATATACAGTAGGTGCTGCTACGCAAGGTCTTGCTAACTACATCAATCAACACTTTGCAGGACACAATCCTGCTGTCGTTGTTGGACACGACTGCCGTAATAATAGTCGCAAATTTGCAGAAATCGCTGCCGACATATTTTCTGCCAATGGCATAAAAGCATACCTTTTCGAGAGTCTGCGCCCAACACCTGAAATCTCTTTTGCGATACGCAAACTTGCTTGTCAGAGTGGTGTAATTGTTACAGCAAGTCACAATCCCAAAGAATACAATGGATACAAAGTTTATTGGGAGGACGGAGCGCAGATTATTGCCCCACACGATACTGGCATTATCAACGAAGTGAACAAAGTAACGGTCGACGACATTCGTTTCAAGGGTAATCCTGCTCTTATCCAAATTATCGGAAAGGAAATGGATCGCCAGTTCATGGATGCTATCAAGACATTAAGTCTCTCGCCCGAGGCAGTGGCTAAACACAAAGATCTGAAGATTGTCTACACACCATGTCATGGTACAGGAGTGATGATTATCCCGCAACTAATGAAAGAATTAGGCTTCGAGAACTTTACCACGGTGGAAGAACAATGTGTCATAGATGGCAATTTCCCGACAGTGAAGAGTCCTAATCCGGAAGAACCTGCCACTCTTTCTATGGCGATAGAGAAAGCAAAGCGCATCAATGCTGATATGGTTTGTGCCAGTGACC
This sequence comes from Firmicutes bacterium CAG:95, assembly GCA_963615025.1. Lineage (GTDB taxonomy): Bacteria > Bacteroidota > Bacteroidia > Bacteroidales > Paludibacteraceae > Colicola. The sequence goes on from CAVEFV010000042.1 coordinate 13,477, forward strand.
CCGATGCTGACCGCTTGGGCATTGCTGTCAAGAACGACAAAGGAGAGTGGGTGCTTATCAATGGCAACCAAACTTGCATCATGTTTACATACTACATCTTGCGTCGTCGTCACGAACTCGGACTACAAAAGCCTACCGACTTCGTGGTTAAAACTATTGTGACAAGCGAAGTAATGAAGGCAGTGGCCGACAAGTATGGTGTAGAGATATTCGATTGTTACACAGGCTTCAAGTGGATTGCAAGTGTGGTTCGTGAACTGGAAGGCAAACGAAAGTATGTCGGCGGAGGTGAAGAGAGTTTCGGTTATATGGCAGAAGACTTCTGTCGGGACAAAGACTCTGTGTCGGCTATATTTCTAATGTCGGAAATGATGGCTTGGGCAAAAGAACAAGGCAAGTCTCTTTACGAATTATTGCAAGATATCTACATTGAAGTAGGTTATGGTAAAGAGAAAGGTATCTCTGTCGTTCGGCCTGGCAAAACAGGTGCAGAGGAGATACGCCAAATGATGATTGAATACCGAAATAATCCTCCTAAAGAGATTGCAGGCTCAGCAGTAGTGCGTATCAAAGACTACCAAACATTGGAGAACAAAGACCTTCTCACAGGCAATATTTCTCCACTTGCTTTCCCAACAACAAGCAATGTCTTGCAGTTCTTCACGGCTGATGGTACCAAAATATCTGTTCGCCCGTCAGGTACGGAACCCAAGATAAAGTTCTATATCGAAGTTCGTGGCGTGCTGAATAATCGTGCTGATTACGATGCTGTGGATGCCGCTGCTCAACAGAAGATAGATGCTGTACGCGCATCTTTAGGCATCTAACGAACAGGCTGTATCCTAACAAAAAGGAGGCAATCCTATGGGATTGACCTCCTTTTTATATCTCTCTAACCATCCGTACAACGATTCTTTCCCTCCGACTGAACTATTTCTTTAGGATAACCTCCTTGAAGGCTTCCGACACCTTGCTAACAGGGACGATTTGAATAGAATACGCCGATGGCTGAACACGCTGTCCCTCTGGGATGATAATCTTTTGGAATCCGAGTTTCTGTGCCTCCGCTATTCGTTGCTCTATGCGATTAACAGGCCGTATCTCCCCTGATAGTCCCACTTCTCCTGTAAAGCAAAGATTAGGCTGAATGGCAATATCCATATTACTCGAAAGAATCGCAGCCATAACAGCGAGGTCAATGGCAGGGTCATTCACGCGAAGACCGCCTGCTATATTCAAAAAGACATCCTTTTGCGGAAGCCTGAACCCGACACGCTTTTCCAATACGGCAAGCAACATATTAAGCCTCCGCAAGTCAAAACCTGTACTGCTCCGTTGAGGCGTGCCGTATGCTGCTGAAGACACAAGTGCTTGCACTTCAATAAGAAATGGCCTTATCCCCTCTACGGCAGAGGCAATAGCAACACCCGATAACCCGTCGTGGTTCTGTGAAAGGAGCAACTCACTTGGATTCACAACCTCTCGAAGTCCGTCTTGCCGCATTTCGAATATCCCTAACTCGCTAGTACTGCCAAATCGGTTCTTCTGCGCCCGAAGGATGCGATACATATAGTGCTGGTCTCCTTCAAACTGCAACACAGTATCAACGATATGTTCAAGTACCTTGGGTCCCGCCAACGAACCCTCTTTGTTGATATGCCCCACAATAATGAAAGGAATATTCTGTTCCTTGGCAAACTTTAGGATACGCGAAGCACATTCCCTCACTTGTCCTATGCTCCCGTAAGTACTTTCGAGTGCATCCGTGCCAATGGTCTGAATAGAGTCAATCACAACTATTTCGGGTTCCAATTGCTTCACATGCTCAAGTATTCGCTCCAACGATGTCTCGCTCACGATAAATAAGTTCTCAGGGTTACCACTCAGCCTACCTGCTCGTAGTTTCAGTTGTCTGATACTCTCCTCTCCTGAAGCGTAAAAGGTCTTAGCCTCCTTCATCTGCATAAGCACTTGCAGTGCAAGAGTTGACTTGCCTATTCCGGGTTCGCCACCAAGCAACACCAAACTTCCTGGTACCAAGCCTCCTCCAAGCACTCGGTTAAGTTCCGTGTTGTGAAGATCGATACGCATATCTTCTGTGGTCTCCACTTCCTGAAGCCGTTGCGGTGAAATAGAGAAACCCACTTCCCGCATCCGGGTCGCAGCACTATTCTCTGTCACTTCCTCCACATAACTTCCCCATGTCCCGCATTGTGGGCAGCGTCCCAACAACTTCGGCGCAGTGGCTCCGCATTCTTGACATACATATTTCGTTTGCAATTTCATCGTGTGCGCTACTTCTATAGTTCGTAAGTGCGTTGTTCTTCGGCGGCAATGGTATTCGGAAACACGGCTTGTGCCTCTGCCAATAGAGGAGCAGTGTCTTCGTATCGCGCAGAGTAATGACCAATGATAAGTTGCCTGACATTAGCCAATTTAGCAATAGTCGCAGCCTGTCGCGCAGTAGAGTGTTGCGTCTGTTTGGCTCTGTCAATCATATCACTCAGGTATGTCGCTTCATGAAACAAACAATCAACTCCGCTAACGATAGGAACAATCTTCTCTGTATAAGCCGTGTCCGAACAATAGGCATAACGATAAGGAGCCGTCGGAGGCAAGGTAAGACACACATTCGGCAGCACCGTGCCATCATCTGTCGTGAAATCTGCCCCCTGCTTGATAGCCGGTATTGCCGACAAAGGTATCCCGTAGCGTTCAATCATCTCCCCCCGTATATGCCGTTCGCGTTGTTTCTCGGCAAACAGAAACCCGCACGACGGAACACCATGCTTCAAAGGGATAGTGGATACCGTAAGCGATTTATCTTCGTATATCACCTCGTTCCTGCGGGGATGAATGGCATGAATAAACACCGAGTAAGACAACCCGTCGCAGAAGTAATCAAGCAACGGACGGAGCAGTTTCTCCAAATCAGGCTGTGCGTGAATATGCAGGTCGCGCGTCCGTCCCATCATCCCAAACGATGACAACAACCCGATTAGCCCAAAGCAATGGTCGCCATGCAAGTGCGAGATAAAGATGTTATCAAGACGCGAGATAGGTATAGAGTTTCTGCGAAGAGTGAGTTGTACTCCTTCTCCGCAGTCAATAAGAAACTGCTTCTGCCCTATCTCCAGCAACTGTCCGCTTGGGGAGTGCTTACGAGTAGGCATCGCAGAACCACAACCTATTATGGTAAGTCTTTTGTCACTCATTTCGAGTGTTGGTGAATGTAAAGTCGTGTGATTACATTTTTCGTGTCCTGTGGAAAAGCACTCTGCATCAGCCAGCCATAATATCCGGAATCATGCTGCAACACTTCTCGGACAGACTGTCCCTTATACTTTCCGAATCCGAATACCTCCTCGCCTTTATCATTGTAGAGTATACGACCGGCATAGTCAGCCGACTTGCGCTGTGTAGTGTACTCCTCCAATCCTTCTATCGTGTTTGGCAGGTCAGGGTATCGTTCTAATTGCGCCATAAGAACTTCCGCTGTCGCCCGTGTATCGGCGTTGGCAGAATGCGCACCTTCAAGGTCCTTCCCGCAATAAAACTGATATGCAGCCGTAAGGTTTCGCGGCTCATTCTTTTGGAAGATAACAAATGCGTCGATACGATGGTGCTTACGCAAATCAAAATCAGTGATTCCCGCACGCAACAACTCCTCTGCAAGCATGGGTATATCGAAATGATTGCTGTTATACCCCGCCAAATCACTGTCTTTCAGCACACCCACTATCTCCGTCGCAACCTGCTTGAAAGTAGGACAGTCTTTCACGTCCTCATCCTTTATTCCATGTACAAGCGTGCTTTCTGGCGGAATAGGCCGTTCTGGATTGATGCGATAAGTCCTACTCTCACTACTTTCGTTTGGGTAAAGTTTGTAGTAAGAAAGTTCTACTATCCTGTCATTAACTAAATCCAACCCCGTAGTCTCCAAGTCAAAGAAGACCAACGGCCGTGTTAGTTTTATCTTCATATCAATCGTTGAGCAACATAGGCATGAGCAGCATCAGCAAGTCTTCGTTCTCTTCATTCTGCAATGGAAGGAACAAACCAGCCCTGCTCGGATCAGAGAGTTCTAACACTATCTCGTTGGCATCGATATACTCCAATATCTCCCGCAAGAATGGCGATTTGAAACCGATAAACATCGGAGTGCCTGTGTAGTTGCAGGTGATAGTCTCCTCTGCCGAAGTGGAAAAGTCTATGTCTTGTGACGAGATGTGCAGTTTGTCGCTCTCAATGGCTAACTTGATCAAACCCGTACCCTGGTTGGAGAACAACGCAACGCGCTTGACGGCATTCAAGAAAGTAATACGGTCAACAATCAGTTTGTTGCTGTTATTCTGCGGAATAACGGCATTGTAATTCGGGAACCGACCCTCAATCAAACGACATACGAGTGTCGTCCCTGCGAATACAAAACGGACATTCTTCTCTGTAATGGCAACTTGCACTTCATTCTCCTCCTTCGTAAGCAGGCTGCGCAACAGAAGGGCAGGCTTCTTCGGAAGGATAAAACTACAAGGACTGTCCACATGCATACAGGTGTTGATATAGCGCACCAAACGATGGGCATCCGTTGCCACTATAGTCGCCTTCTCAGGAGTAAGGTCAAACAATACACCGTTCATCACAGGTCGTAATTCGTCGTCACCCGTACAGAACACCGTCTTGTTGATGGCGGATAGAAGCATAGCGGCGGCAGCCGTAAAGTGCTGGGCATTCTCCTCAATGTTAGGCATCTCAGGATAATCATTCCCGTTAACACCCACAAAGTTGTAGTTACCGTTGTCACTGAATATGTTCAACTCGAAGTTCTTGTCGTTGATGTCAAAGGTCAACGACTGGTCTGGAAGTTCTTTGAGCGTATCAAGGAGCAACTTGGCACCAAAACCAACCTTACCTTCACCTTCCGCTTCCTCTACCTCTATCGTCGTACGAAGGGTGGTTTCACTATCGGAGGCGGTCAAAGTGAGTTGATTACCATTGAGTTCAAACAATACTGATTCAAGGATTGTAAGACTACTCTTGGCAGGAACGACTTTCGTTAATGCTTGCATAGAGCCAAGCAACTTGTTACTTGATACTTTGAATTTCATATCTGCGTGTTTATTAGGTTTATATTCATTGTTATTAGGCTGTTCCCTTCAACGGGACTTCCCCTCAGTCTGCAAATATACGACATTTATTTTGATATACCAAGAGTTCTGGCAATATTTGTCTTTTTTGCAATATCAAACCTGCACAACACTCCGCTTGTCCCTTCCATACCCCCTGCAAATCCATTCCACATCCCCTGCTAACCCCTTCCAACCACCTTGCAAAAAACTACCCTCCGCAAAGCCCGATAAATACTGCCTGTTTCGAAGGTTTAATATAGGATGAATATAGGACGAATATAAGATGAATATAGGAAGAACTTACAAACTACCTACAATCTCCCTCCAAAATACCCACCTCCACCCATTAATCATTCCCCCTTAATTCTTATTTGTTTATCGCCTCCCTGTATGTTAATTGTTAATTCTTACTTGTTAATTGCTATCATTATGCCCGCTGTAGAGCCATAGCGTGCTATGGCTCTCAACTCACCTTCGCAGGAAAAACAATATGTTCCCTTCGCACCTCTATAAACCCCACTAACGCACAACCATCAACGGCGCAGCCTTCATAATAACTGTAGAGCCATAGCGTGCTATGGCTCTCTTCACACTATCGTTGTTTGCCCGTCGAATGGATCATCGTTCATGTATGCTGTAGAGCCATAGCGTGCTATGGCTCTCAATTCCTCACCGATGTTTCATCTAACGCTTATGCCCGCTGTAGAGCCATAGCGTGCTAT
>CAVEFV010000043.1:0-18901 GCA_963615025.1 Firmicutes bacterium CAG:95
TATATTCATCCTATATTCGTCCTATATTCATCCTATATTAAACCTTCGAAATACATAGTATATAATGGGCTTGACGGAGGGTCGTTGTAGGCTTCCTGTTGGTGGATGTATGCTTAATGCTTGCTTTGTATTTACACTTATCCTTTAAGAAATAAGGAAGTTGTTGCATAAGATCAATTGATGTGCTGTGGTGGCGAAATCAATCCGTAAAGAATGGCATAGTTATTCCATTTATTCGTAATATACACTTAATCAGTACCTTGCCGCACGGGGGGGGGGTAATTCTATCGAAAATAATACGATAAATGTTTGGTACAATGCAATAATCTTTATACCTTTGACCCGAATGTGTGATTTACGAATTAAATAATTAGCCCTATGAAAAAAACATTACTCCCTCTAATAGGCTGTATGTTATGGACTATTATGTCTGTTGCAGCACCGAGGACTGCTCAACAGGCAGAGGAAATTGCCGGTCGTTTTGCAGCAAGTAAGAACCAACCTGTTGTACAGCGGATGCAGAAGGCTCAGGTATCTTCGTCCTCGAAAGTAGATGCGATGCGCTTAGTCTATACGCAGTTGCAGATGAATGAGAACCCTGCTCTTTATGTATTCAACCGTGAAGGGTCTGACGGTGGTTTTGTGATAGTGTCGGCAGATGATAATGCCCGCACGATATTAGGTTATTCGGACTCTGAAACTTTTACGGAGGAGGATATGCCGAGTAATCTGCGTTTTTGGTTGCAGATGTATGCGGATGAGATAGCCTATTCGCAGCATCAGCCTGTTCGTGAGCAGAAGGCCATGAATGCTGCAGCAGAGGATAGTTATCCTGTGATTTCGCCTCTGTTGGGTAATATACAATGGGGACAGAATGAGCCATACAACAACCTATGTCCTACAAAGGACGGGGAAAGGTGTGTGACCGGATGTGTTGCGACGGCGGCAAGTCAGATTATGTATTATCACAAGTACCCGACAACGGGGACCGGTTCTTCTTCATACGACTGGGAAGGGCAGATCCTTTCTGCCGACTATGGAAATACTACCTACGATTGGGCGAATATGTTGCCAGATTACAGCGGCAGATATACTACGACTCAAGCCACAGCAGTAGCCACACTAATGTCGCATGTGGGTATATCTTGCGAGATGCTATACGATATAGCCGCCAATGGTGGTAGTGGTGCAACTAGTGAGGATATGATGGCTGCGCTTACGAAGTATTTTGGTTATGACAAGGGAATGCGGAGACTGTACAAGGACTTTATGAAAGAAGAGGATATGCTTGCATTGATTGCGCAAGACCTGCAGGCGGGACGTCCTATTTATATCTCAGGGCAAACTACGAGTAAAGAAGGGCATGCGTTTGTGTTAGATGGGATGAATAGCAACGGATATGTACATATTAATTGGGGATGGGATGGTTATGCGGACTCTTATTTTGCTATCTCTGCATTGAATCCTTACGGACAAGGAACCGGTGGTGCTGCCAGTGGATTAGGGTTTACAGAGTGGGTGACTGCTTATACGGGAATCCAACCTAATGTGGGTGGAAATGCTATTCCTCAGATAATGGCTGATTCTGTACGATATATTTCTGCGCCCCGTATTGCCAAGAACGCTGACCTTTCGTTTAGTATATCTGGATTCGGTAACATAGGTATAACAAATGCTCAAGGAAATGTAGTATATATCCTGTATAAAGACAATGCGGTATATACAACAATGACATTAGACCTTTATGATTTTGACCTTGGTGTGAGCTACTATTATGTAGATCCGATAGAAGTATCCCTTCCTTTGTCTTCATTAGCCGCAGGAGAGTATGAAATATCAGTAGGTGTAACCACAGACAATGGAGCGACGAGTTATCCTATATTGACGCGAGATAATTTCGGGGAACATCGTTTTCCGATAACCGTTACGAACGATTCGGTATTTCTACGGACGGATAATGCGGATGCAGAGAAGAGTTATACTATTCGTGTTCATCTTGCGAATGATACTATAATGGATGTTTCACAGGGTGTTTATCTCCATTATAATTATATGACATCTCCGGAAGAGGTGCATCAAGGTATTGTGCAGATGCAAGCAGAAGGCAATAATTGGTGGTCGGGTAGTGTTACGGTTGAGAGTGATTCCATCCAGTGTTATGTGGTAAATCGTAATGTTATTGAGGACGGTTGGGAGAATGCTCAAAGTAGTTATAATCAGACTCCTTACTTGTATGGAGATTGTTGCCTCTTGTTAGAAACGAGGGAGATGTATATTTCAGATGACTGGCAACAAGTATTGTGGTTGTGGGTAGGTGACTGTGAAGCCTTTACGGATAAATATACTCCCTACAATCTAATGGCATCTGCAGCATTAGGGAATGCAAAATTCGTATGGAATAGTCAGGCAGGAACAATCTATCGGGTTCTTATTCTCAGTGAGAACGATGAAAATCCATATACTTTTTACTCTGAAGAGAACGAGTTGATTCTAAACTATTCCGGTGTAGGAATATTCAATTGGGCTGTGCAGACATTAAGTGAAAGTGGGTATGCTCTTTCGGAATATGTATGGGGCAACCCGTTGGAAATGACGGATAATCCTTATGAACCCAAGAACCTGCAAGCCACCACTCAAGACAGCATCACCTATTCTTTCACATGGGACGGTGTGCTGCAGGCCGATAGTTTTCGGGTTGCCGTATATAAAACTACAGGAGCAGTATGGGGTGTGTATACTGCCACTACGCCTTTCGTAGAGGTTACCTTTACTGCAAGTGGAGATTATTCTTGGACGGTTAATGCTTACGATGCAACAGGCAATGCGGTCGGTTATGCAAGTGGTGAAGACTTCCGTGTACCTCTTGTTCCTACTTATGCCATAGAATCGGTACAAACATCCTACAATGGCGTAAATGCCATAGTATCTTGGGAAACTAATGCTCCGTGTTGTTTAGTAGAACTGTTTAACCAAAGTTACGATAGAGCATTATACGATCTGGTATCGGATAAGTATTACCAATTCCCTCAGTTGGCAGATGGGACATATTATCTTCGCTTGACACCTGTCAATGCAGAACAGACTTTCTTAATAGGAGAGGATTATGTAACCATCTTGGTTATAAATAGTTATTCTTCTGTTTCCAATTATAAAATACGCATACAAGCATCCGTAGGGGGAACCGTTACTCCCGAAATAGATAATAGCTTGCCTGAAGGTACGATTGTTGACATAACGGCTACGCCTAATGAGAACTATCGTTTCCTCAAGTGGAGCGATGGCGTGTCAGACAATCCCCGTAGCCTGGTTCTTTCCCGTGATACAATAATCACTGCTATGTTCGAACCTGTTGTAACTTATCTGCTGACGATAATGACTGCCGATGGGGGACGGACTAATATGGAGGTCGGAACCTATTCCTACTATGCAGGAGAAAAAGTAACACTGTTTGCTATCCCCGCAGAAAACTATCAGTTCGACCATTGGATAGTGAACGATGGGACTGTGGCGAACAATCCTACCGACAATCCTTTGATAGTGGAAATGACTGGCGCACTTTCCGTTACTCCTGTCTTTGTGGCGAAAGAGAATCCTGTCGTGTATGTAACTCTGACGATACAAGAGTCCGTCGGCGGTTCTGTAGTCGTTACCCCGATGTTGGATAGATATATCCTCGGCTCGAATGTGATATTAGAAGCCAAACCCGAAGAAGGGTATAATTTTGATCGGTGGAACGACGGTGTAACGACAGTGCTGCGTACGGTCGTCTTGAATACGGACACAACCCTTATGGCTGTCTTCAAAGAGAAATCGACGGATATATCCGCTGTGAAAGACGATGTAACGATTTGTGTGCGTGAACGCTGCATAGAGGTGCATACCTCCGCCGTAGCCGACGAGATAGGTGTAGTGAATGTTATGGGTCAATGCATCGCTATTGTGCGCAACACCGCAACGGCATACATCCGTGTACCGCAATCGGGTGTATATATTGTGCGTTGCGGACAAACCATTAAGAAGGTAATGGTGCCGTAGCAATATGAATACTAACGAATAATAAGATAAAAGAGAAGTATGTCATTGCCGAATTAGTAAATGTAGTGCGCCATTAAGGTGCATGTACTATACAACGAGACTGCCTAACGCTGTTGGGCAGTCTCTGTTTTGATTAGTATTTACTACTTATTCCAAAGGAAGAATATAGAACGAATATAGAACGAATATAGGACGAATATAGGATGAATATAGGAAGAATATAGGAAGAATATAGGAAGAATATACAAACTACCTCCCAACCCTATAGAAAATAGCCCTCTTGGTATATTAATTATTAATTGTTAATTATTAATTTATAATAACTGTAAAGCCATACCATGCTATGGCTCTCAATCCTCCCCCTAAATAACTATATCCCCTATTTTCTCTAAATCCTCTATATACCCTACTAAAATTACCAACTACTCCAAACTCTCCACCAACCTCTAATTTTTGTAACCCAACAATTGATACTGTATTTTATATGGGGTACTACTCTTTTCAAACAAATAATACTTTTGGCTTTTATAGTAATGATATTCCCGGAACTCTCCCAATTTGCTAATCTCTATTTGCTTTGTTAAACCCGGGGCAATATCTGTGTAAACATTGAAATCTCGATAATCTATTTGGTTGTTGTTCATATCATAATAGATAATACGGAATTGCACCTGTTCAATATCTTTTGTGGTGTTATTTTTAAGGGAGATTGTTGCTTGATAATCATCACCGTTATGCTTGTACGACACCATCGTAATATCTGTTTGCTGAATGCTTTTAGTTGTATTCTTCGATGTTTCTGTAGAGGATGTTTCTTTGTCAGTGGATGCTGTTTCATTGCCGATATAATAGCCTAAACCCAATCCCACGAGGAAGAAAAATGCACATAAAAAGAATTTTCGCATAGAATATTATTTTGAAGGTTATGAAGTTAGTATTAACGCCTGCAAAGATAGCATATTTTCCCCGATCCTACAATCAACCGTCTTCTAATTTATGCGTTACTTTCTTCTTACAAGGAATATTTGTTTGTGGTAATGAAAATAATTTGCTACCTTTGCAGGAAAGAAGAATCATTATAAAACACAACAACATAATTTAACTATGCAAAAAAGTCCATTACAAATTGCTCGCAGCACTTATCAACCGAAAGTACCTGCTGCATTATTTGGGGACGGACATCTCGTAGAAGGTGATCCAACTCAATCCGTTGCTGATAAAGAAGAAATTAAGAAGTTATTCCCTAACACCTACGGTCTACCAACCTTGCGTCTTGTTCCGGGCAAGAAAGGAGAATACTCCCCGATAGCAGTCGGAGTCATACTGTCTGGCGGGCAGGCACCTGGAGGGCATAATGTGATTGCGGGACTATACGATGGGTTGAAAAAATTGAATAGTAAGAATCGTCTATACGGCTTCTTGGGAGGTCCGTCAGGATTGATAGAGCATAACTATATGGAATTAACAGGCGATATTATCGACGAGTATCGTAATACGGGAGGCTTTGATATTATCGGCTCAGGGCGTACGAAGTTGGAAGAACCCTGGCAGTTCGACAAAGGCATAGAGATATGCAAAGAACTCGGTATTAGTGCTATTGTTATTATTGGGGGAGACGATTCAAATACCAACGCTTGTGTATTGGCGGAGTATTATCTGCAGAAGGGTTGTGGTATTCAGGTAATAGGTTGTCCTAAGACAATAGATGGCGACTTGAAGAATAGCGAGATAGAAACATCTTTCGGCTTCGATACCGCTTGCAAGGTCTATTCTGAACTCATCGGTAATATACAAAGGGATGCTAATTCCGCAAAGAAATATTGGCACTTCATCCGACTAATGGGACGCTCTGCAAGTCATATAGCACTTGAATGCGCCTTGCAATCACAACCCAACTTGTGCCTTATCTCAGAGGAGGTTGAAGCAAAGAACATGACTTTGAATGATATAGTTGACCAGATTGTCGCTGCTATCGTCGACCGTGCTAATGCGGGGCTTAACTTTGGGACGGTGCTGATACCGGAGGGACTTATAGAATTCATCCCCGCAATGAAACGCTTGATACAAGAACTCAACGACCTGCTTGCTGCGAACGACGAGTTTCTATCAATGGATACTGACGACGAGAAGCGTCAATATGTAAAGGGTAAACTGTCGCCAGAAAGTCGTGAGGTATATCGTGATCTTCCGAAGGGCATTGCTCGGCAATTAATGATGGACCGCGACCCTCATGGTAATGTGCAGGTATCATTGATAGAGACCGAAAAAATGTTGATAGAGATGGTCGCTAAAAAACTGGCTACCATGAAGGCAGAAGGTACCTACAAGGGTAAATTCTCCGCCTTGCATCATTTCTTTGGATATGAAGGGAGATGCGCTATACCATCGAATTTCGATGCTGACTATTGTTATTCACTCGGCATGACGGCTACTATGTTGATCGTAGAAGGCAAGACAGGCTATATGGCGTTGGTTAAGAATCTGACGGCACCTGCTCAAGAGTGGGAGGCAGGTGGAGTACCGATCACAATGATGATGAACATGGAGCGTAGAAACGGCAAATTAAAACCCGTAATACAAAAAGCATTGGTCGATTTGAACGGGAAACCATTCCTGTACTTTGCTGCACATAGGGCAGAGTGGGCTAATGCGGAAATGAGTTATATCTATCCCGGTCCTATTCAGTACTACGGTCCTTCCGAAGTTTGTAATCTACCTACACACACATTGCTTTTGGAAAAAGGAAAGCAATAAGAAGAGAGTAAAAGTTTCATAATGCGAGAGGCGGCACGATGTACTAATAAGCATCGTGCCGCCTTGGTTTTATACGGTACCCCTATATCTTTTGCATATCTCTGTTAAATTGACTACCTTTGCCTTTCCTTTTGTAAACAGTTTGGAATTTATGCATAAGAATAGTCCGGAGATACAATCTTTGCGCCAAGACATAGAGCAGTACATCAATCGAAAAATCTGTACGCCTGTGGACTTCGATTTTCTTGCCAATGCAATATGGGAGCAGCAGCACCAATATATATCTGCCACTACTTTGAAGCGTCTATGGGGCTATATATCCGGAGCCGAGACGGTGCGTCATACTACGCTCTGCATACTTGCCCAGTTTATTGGCTATACCCATTGGGAACATTATGTTCAGCACTTGGCATCGCAAGACGAAGTAGAGAGCAATGCTTTTATCGGGAAGGGCGTACGAACCGAACAACTATCAGTCGGCGACCTTGTAGAAGTGTCGTGGCAACCCAACAGGCACTGTCTGTTTCGCTACTTGGGTACAATGCAGTTCGTTGTAGCACAATCAACCAATAGCAAATTGCATGAAGGTGATACCTTCACCGCAGCATGTTTCCTCATTGGACAACCCATGTATCTTGATAATCTAAAATGTGCAGGTACGAATAAAACTTCTTATGTAGCAGGAATGCGTCACGGAATTACCAATGCTTCTATTCACAGAGAAAACTCTGTCAATACACCGACAACCCGTAACTGAATATCCCCCGTATTTTTGCCCTCAAACGAATGGTCGTATTATAGATGAACTCGCCTTCTGACATATCGGATTCAGCATTTGTTTCCATAGATAGTGTATCCTGCGAATGGACCGACATCACACTACTGCAATCGCGTCGGCATAGTATGCTCTATCGTGCTAAACGCTATGGTCGATGGTTTATCCTCAAAGGATTACCTTCCGAACTACAGAACCTCGCAGACTATCAGAACCAACAAGAACGGGAGTTCCTCATTGGTATACAACTGGTGCATCCAAACATTGTCGCTACCTACTCGTTGGAAACAGTTCCGACTCTCGGACGGTGTATCGTGATAGAATCAGTGGACGGTATAACACTCTCCCAATGGCTATTGACGCAGCCCGCAAAGAAAGCACGCCAACGAGCAATGGACCAATTATTAGACGCCATTGACTATCTCCACACGCATCAATTGGTACATCACGACCTTAAGCCGGACAATATTCTTATCACCCGTAATGGTAATAACCTCAAACTAATCGACTTTGGTCTAAGTATCACCGATGATACGGCTTCGTCCGAACCAAATGACTTGCAGGATGATTTTTCGCACATTGCAGATTTGATGCTGCTATTTCGACTGCCCGCACAACGAAATATCATTGCTCGTTGTAGGCAGTCCCGTTATCGGAACATCAGTGCCTTAAAGCGTGATATAGCAGTCCGCCTTCGTTTACGATGCATACTCCCTGCAGCAACCCTCGTTGCCTGTATGGCTTGTGCTATTATGTTCTTGGGATGGAAAATGTATCGGCAAACCATATTGGAGCAAGAAAAAACACAACGCCAAGAAGCGATGATAGCAGATGTAACACGAGTTTGTGATGAGGAGGCCAATCGATTATTTGCCATTGCAGATACCGAGCAATATCAAGAGTTTGCCATGCTTCGATTCTATCAGAATTGTCGATTCCTTATTCTTCGAGACTCGCTCAGTGCTGTCTATTCGCACGAAGATGCCATGCTCCATAGTATTTGCTGCACTACATTTGACAATCGCTCAAATGCCGTACAGGTGCAATTTAGTGAACATCTAAAACAGTTCTCATCAATGGCTGACGCCTACCGTAGAGGCGACATCAGTGCTGAAGAGTACAACCAACTTGCACAATCGTTATCTGCTCTCTACAAGGAACAATCAAGATAAACCCAATAAAATAATAAAAGATTTGTATCAACCGTAATCTTTTATTATCTTTGTCGCCGAAAAGAACCAAAAAGGACTACAAGCGTGTGGTCTTTCTTTTCGAAAACATACATTAGTAGCACTTGCTATTTGTTCGTAACATGTCTTGAAACCTGAGAAATTTCTTTCGTGTGATTACGCTAACAAGTATCGAATGCCTTTGCTGTAGGCATAGGTATTTCTTGTTTCGTAATCATAGGTTTTCTCAGGACCTCAAGGCATGGATAGGAAGTATCTATGCCTTTTTTGTGTAGGTATGTCTTATGGAACAGTTGTAATATATTCGGGTGAGAAATAGAAATGCCATAAGATGATATATTCTGTTCTTATGCTGCAGTATAGGTTTGTGATACGAGAGAATCTGCCATTTGCAAAAGGACCAAAAAGGACTTTGTACACCTGAAAGCATTACATTACTTTTGTCGAGAAAATAAAATCTTCGATATGGATAGTAAGCGTAAAATGTGAAACATAAATAAAATATTAACCCTAAAATTTTATCACTATGAGTGTTGAATACTATCGCAAGCGCATTATCGACCTTCGTGTTGCCCTTGCCAAAGAGAAAGAAGCCAAGAAACACGACAACGAGTATTATGCAGAGCGTATCCGCAATGCGCAGCCATCGTCGAAAGCATCGTATCGTAAGTCGAAGATAGACCGTGCAGCAGCGCACGACAGAAAAATAGAAAGTATCAAACACGAAATCGATAGGGCAAAAGAGTCCCTTGCTCGCGAGAGGAAAAAATAATCGTATTCCATAGACAATATATATACGAACGAGTCCGCACAGAGTGTCGGATTCCATTATTAACCCAATAAAATTTCAAAGAAAATGGCAGAACTTAAAATTGACAGCCGTATGAAGGTAAAGACCCTCAAGGCAAACTTCAAGAAAGCATTTGGTGCAACCCTGCGTGTGTACACAACGGCTAATTGCAAAACCAAGGCAGACGACGAGGCTACACTCTCTACCCTTATGGGTACTGCAAAGGGTGGTGAATGCACTTTCGGTTCGAATCTCCGTGTTGGTAACTTCGAGAAGAAAATAACCGAGACCTACGGCATCGGCGTGCAAGTGGCTTCTCCGGACGACAGCAAACTCAGCGACAACGAAATCACTCTCGCCGCTGCAGGCAAGGAGTAATCTTTTATCATCAGTCTGTACCATATCTTATGGGGTATGGTACAGACTACTAAAGAAAGTGAAGAACAATCAATAATCATCTTATTTATGGACAAAGATACATACAATCATCGTTTAACGGAATTGCGTAGAGACCGGGATAATGAGGAGGAAAACCGCAAAAAAGATAATGCTTATTATCGTGAAAGAATTAGAGAATCAGCGGATAATCCTAGTCTAAAAATGAAATACGAAAACGAAAAAGCAATGTGTGAGTTGAAACACAAAGCGCAGTTTGAACGGTATAAATTAGAAATTGCAAGGCTGAAATCAGAATATTCAATGGGGAAAATAAGGGGACTGTAAAACTGTGTGATAGATATGTCTATAACAATATCTCAATAAAGGACTATATGAAACAATCTATAATAGAAGATTTGTCCAAAGAGGCAAGAGTATTTCTTGATAAACAAAAGCATTTAGTTGCTTATGATGTGCAAGAATATGTTCTCCAAAATCTGGTACAGAAATATCCAGACCACAAGTCGTATGAGGCAGTTGCAACAAAAGTAAAATTGCTCAATCTGTTCTACTCTACGGGTATCTTAGCCGTTGATGCAATGGCTGAAAATATTATGAGTATCAAGAATATAGATGAGTTGCTGCAAGAAGAAGCCCCGGTTCCACGCTTGGTAAATGCTATTTCTAAACTGAATCTAAATAAAGGAGAACGAATAAATTATTCATTTGCCACGAAATACTGTGCTTTGCATCAGCCGGATAAATATCCTATTTTTGATAGTATCGTAGAGGCTATATTCATTAAATTGATGCAAGATGGTAACCTTCCGCCCTATAAACATAAAACCAAAACGAGAGATGCGTCAACCGATGTTTATATGACACAGGCTGAATTCAAGCAGAAACTACACAATTATGGATCATTTATACAAATCTATGATAGTTTCATGCAAGCGTATGGTCTAAAGGGAAAACTTTCATATCGTGAGGTTGATAGATATCTCTGGGGGTCATTCAAAGACGGAGGTGTGAAGACCCGCATTGAAGCACTTGCTTCGATTCCTGAAAACAAATACCAAGAATATAAACAACTAAAACTACCCAAACAATATAAGTTGTAAAATTATGATTAGTAGAACTATGGTAATCGGCAAGTCGCGCTGTACCGAGTTTATTATCATCGAACAATAAGACAGTATGAAAGGACTTAGTTTCTCTTGGAAGCGTGCCGTCGGCATATCAGGGCTGAAGACCAAAGTCGCCCGTGCCACAGGCATACCCACTACCCGACAAGGCGTAGAACGCAAAGTCGGCAAAGCCGTTATCAACACCCTATTGGGCAATAATACTAAAAAGAAAAAATAATATGGGACTACTTAATAATCTAAAAGACCACTTCAAAAACGAGACATTCTCTGTGGCACCGCAGATGAAAGTAAAGACTATCTGCAAGAATTTCAAAGATACCTTCGGGTGTACTTTGGCGATATACAAAGGTACGCAATTGGCAGACCCCGAGATGACGCTCAACCAACTGAATGCCAAGACAACCAAGGACATTCAAACTCGTTCGGATGCGAAATTGGACATCAAAGCGTCTATGAAGGTGGGCGATGCAGAGAAACTATTCAATACCACCTATGGACTGACGGTGCAAATCAAAGACCCCGCAGGCAAGCACTGTGTGGACAATAATCTAACCATCGGACAAGCCGCCCGTGGAGAATAAAATCGTTTAACTATTTAACTCTTTATATTTTATGGCAAGTAAAGTTCGCGTCTATGGAAAGGCGCAAAATCACACTGCATTAGGTATAATTAATGCCTATCTCGTAATGTATCCTCATGCTACTTTGGAGGATCTTAAAAAAGCATTTCCGGATGCGTTGAATCCAGATTGTGGTACTGGTACTATCCTTATGACAGAGGCAGATATCAAGAAAAAGATAGCCGAAGGAGATGAATGGTATGTCAATGGCAATGCTTATTTTTCCAAGAACGAAGAGTGGCTTGTATTTCCTGATAAAAGTCGTGCTGCAGTGGTTCGTATGTGGTCGAAGCCTAGTTTTGAGCGTCTTGTTAATCATGCTAAGCAATATGATATTGAGGTTGCAGAATTTGAAAAAGGCAAAAGCGGTCAGAAAGGTAGTTTCCGCTTGGAATATCTCAATGGATACATTCCACCAAAGCCCGAAAAATCGAAAACATGGTTGTGGGTGTTGATTGCTGCAGTCGTTGTTATTGCGGGGTTGTTAGCATGGTTACTTATGCGCCCTAAACAGGTGGTTGAGGTAGAGAAAGTTGTCACAGTAGTCGACACTGTCTATCTGCAACAAATCGAAGAGATAGAGCGGAACTTCAATGCCGCTGAATTTGTTGTAGGTCAGTCGGACTTGAGCGACGAGGCTAAATTTGTGTTGCATGATTTGGCAAAGGTGATGACTAAGAATCCGCAACTAAAACTGCTCATTGAGGGACATACTTCGGCAGAAGGTGATGCGGCATTCAACCAGAAATTGAGTGAAGCGCGTGCACAAGCAGCCGTTGATTTCTTGGTAGAGCATGAGAATATTGACTCTACTCGTCTATCATCGATAGGCTATGGTTCATCAAGACTGAAAAATGCAGATGAACCCAATGCACCGGAGAATCGAAGAACTGAATTCATTGTGATAGAATAACGAACGAATCGTAAAGTAAAACCAAACATTATAATACAATTATGGCAGACATTAAATCAGCAATTTGCGGTGAGTATGTCATCGCAGCAGACGAGAAAAAACGCATTACCGTTTATCGCATTTTCGACAATGCGATTGGGGCTATGCGCGAAGTAGCAGAAGCAAATAATTTTGCGTATGAAGAGAAATGGAACACCCGTACATTTGGCAAGAAACTGTGCCAACAATTTGGTGACGGCAGCAAATGCCAAGTGGGTTCGTATTTTATCAACATACTCGAAAGTGGTTCAGTGGAAATTTATCGTGTGTATGACAATACAATCGCAGCCTTGCGTGAGGTTGCGGACAAGATAGGTTTTGCATACGAAGCAGGTTGGAATACACAACATTTTGGCGCAAAATTAATCAGCGAGATTAACAGCAAATAATTTTATTCCGAGTAAAAGGATTGAATAGGATATGATTTAGGGCAAGCAGGATTGGTTTCCTGCTTGTTCACTATTGCACATTGAGATTGGAAGCCCATGCCTTTTTAATGGCTTTTTAATGGGCATTAATGGATGTAAAATCCGCCTTTAATGGAGAACTTATAACGAGTTAAAATAGAGAATAATAGAAAACAGCAACACAATGGCAGACAGCAAGATAGCGCAGTTTAAGCATAGTTTGGGGCGGGTGTTTGATGACAACCTGCATACCAAACAGTGGCAGAATATAGTTGATTATGTCATTATCGGACTTATCCTCCTCTCTACGCTGGAGGTGTTCCTCTCTACCTACGACGGCATCGTGGCTCGCTATGGCACTTGGCTGCGGGTGGTGGACTATTTTACCACCTTTGTCTTTACCATAGAGGTTACGCTCCGTATCTGGGCGGCAGACGAGATTTCGCCTAAGTACAAAGGCTTTTGGGGGCGTGTGCGCTATTGCTTCTCGTTCTATGGGCTGATAGATGTTCTCTCCACCTATCCGTTCTATCTGCATTTCTTTCTTCCGGTGCCGTATGTGGCGCTTAAGGCACTGCGTATTGCCCGCCTGCTGCGTATCTTCCGTTATATCAAGGCATTCAATATCCTTAGCCGTGCGTTACGCTCCAAGAAAGACGAGTTGGTGGTGTCGTTGGAGTTCCTGACTATTATTACGCTTATTCTCTCTTTTATCTTGTTCTTTGTCGAACACGAGGCACAACCCGAAGTCTATACCAACGGCTGGACATCGGTGCTATGGGCGTTTGCGCAGTATATAGGCGACCCGGGTAACTTTGCCGATACACCGCCGATTACCACTTGCGGGCGCATTATCGCCTGTGTGATAGGTATTCTCGGTATTGCTATCTTTGCCGTGCCTGCTGGTTTGGTGGCATCGGCATTCAGCGAGGTGATGGAGAAAGACGAACGCAAACGCAAGATTTCGGGGTGGGCAGAGCGTGTCCATTGGGCTTTCGAGCGCAAACTCGACCGTCCGACGGGGTATCAGGTGGTACCACGCTATGTGTCTATTGTGGAGATACAAGCCCGTATGGGGCTGAAAGAGGATGAGATACTCGATGCCGTAGCCGCAAGCGACGATTTGCGGCTTATCAACTTGTCTGTTACACGCCCTGCGGAGGAACATCCCGAAGACTTGTTGGCGGTTGAGCATTTTGCGCTCAATACGCCGTATGGGCAGTGTATCGACAGAGGTTCGGTGCTGACCATCTTCTCGCCGAGCAACATTGTTGACCCTGTTGTCGGGTGGTGGGCATACTATCTCGCAGCCATAGGAGGTTTCAATTTCGTGAGCCGTGAGTTGGGCGAGGCGTGTCCATACCGTTCGTTCTATACTTATAACCTGGACGCTCCTGCACCGGAGCAAGAACAGTGTATGGCGGATATCAATCGTTTGGCAAATACGCCTAACCATTGGGTGCTGACGGTAATGGCGGCGTCTGGCAACCAAGAGCCTACTTACCCCACACAATTGCATTTTACTTATGGGGCAAAGAAGGGCGATGAGAGTTACGACGACCCGAATATCACTATCCACGACATCCCGACTTTCGATGCGTTCTATCGTGAGTTCTCTTCGCTTATGGCGGCGCAGTACAGCCTCTTATGCGATTGCCAACGCTATCACAACAATAGTTCCGCAGGGCTGTTCTCCCGCCATTTGCGCTCTGCTACTGTGGGGACATCCTCTTCCGAGCAACTGCCGAATGCTTTCTGTCTGCGTGCGGCATGGAGTGTTATCTGTTGGGACACGCGTGCGTTGAAGATAGCCGAGGAGTTGGCTGCCGTACTCAACAAACATATAGCGCACCTTGTAAATCCCGACAATCCGGAACTGAAGGTTAAAAGCATAGGTTATGATTAGAAATCGTACACCATTGGAATGAAAAAAGGCTGTTTGATAAGTAAAAATTAGCAATTAATATGCAGAGGGGCTATTAACAAAGAATGAGCAATGCGTTGGATTTATGGGTATCATGGGACGAATGAGAGTTCTATTCAAGAACGAATAGAAAATGACTAAACAGAAAAGCAAAGGCTGCCTGACGATGTGTCGGGCAGGCTTGTTCTTATTCTGCATGCTCTACTTTTACAGAGAATAGAAGGCAGTAGCGTTTTGGTAGATTAGTTTAAGGTAGTCTGCTACCAAAAAACGCATATAGTTGCAATACATTACAAGAACTCTTCTGCAAACCATGAGGCAAATAGTTCGGGAGAATTATCCCCATATCGGTCTGCCCCTTCTCCTGCATTCAACTCTGTGATTTGCGTTTCCGTTGCATCGATGGTATAATACATATTTCCAATAGGAGCAAGGCGGCGCACTGCCTCTCTCACGACATCAGGTATGTCAGGCTTGCGATAATGAATATGATTGTTGATAATCCAATACCTATCCTCTTGCAAATCTATACATTGAGGTTCAATATATTGTCGTATAGCAAACATACCTGTGGGAGGGTAATGTTCGGCAAATAGTTGCGTCATCGTACTAAAAGAACTATCCGGCCATACAGAAGCCCCTGTTTGTATCGCTTCTAACGATTTAATATCATTCTTGATAAAGGCTTTCTGCCAACTGCGGCGATGTATTTCTTCTGCAACATTCTTATTAAGTTCTTGGGCAAAGAAAGTGGGAATACATAGGTCTGCAATCAGCGGATAATACTTAGACAGACGGCGCATTGTAATGCACTTTTCCCAAGTATTGATGAAGCGTGGATCTTTGGGATATTTCTCTTCGCACCAAATAGGCGCACCATGATAAATCAATGCTGTGGCTTCGGGCATAGGCGTTTCACCAACAGCGAATCCGACTTTTCTAAAGGCTTCAACTTCTGCAGGTGCATCATACCCTTTCGGTATTACAAATTGTACCAATTTATTCATAATTCAATCATTTCTAAGTAATGCATGCAACCATGCGGCAATGGAAACTTGTACACAAAAAGCACAATATGCCTTATGGTCGAAGTTGAACACATTGGTATTCAACAATGTTTTCGTATCTTGTTCGGAGAATATCGGATGTGGTAGTAGATTTCGTGCTTCTTCGAATAGTTTTGATATGTCCGACTTGGCTTGTTCTAATCCACTCATAGACAATCCAAAGAAATCAGCACAATAGTGAAAATCCGACAATTCACGAGGTAGAAAGTCCTTGAAGAACTGCCTTGCCCAAATCTTGTATGCATCCTCTCTCTGTCCTCTACGCAAATTATGTATCTGTTCGATAAGCGGCGGATAAGCATAAAATGATTGCAGGTCAATTCCATAAGGAGCATAAATCAAATCATGCTCAAAAGGTATGTCAAACTCATTACCGATATTGTAACTATTGGCTCCGGTATTTGGTATCGCATCAACAAACAGAGTATCTGCACCTTGCCCCGATAAGACGACATTCACTCCACGCGCAGCAAACTCCTGCGCCAATTTTCTTGCGGAGGCATTCGATTTGATATAACTATCCGGTATTTGATGTTTGGGCATATCAAGCAGCCCACCATAAAATGGATAATCCTCTGCATCTATGAGGAATACATCCTCCCCATATTCACTCAAGAGTTGTTGAATGTGGTGTTCTGTACGAAATTCGTAGCGAGTAGTGGTGAGTCCACCCAACACAAATGGAATATGAAAATAATGCAGCAAACAGATGATAAGACTAGAATCCAATCCGCCACTAAGATGTACACCTATCTTTTTGCATTGAAACTGCAGAAAATACTGATGCGCCACATCTAAGAATGAATTCAAGTTGACATTCTCTACATATTGAGGGGCAAAACGCTTTTCTACCAATTGATTGGAACACATATCCCAATCATAACCCGGATAAATGGGATATATGTTGGGAAATATAGGTTTCCATTCGCCTATACGCATCTCGCCCAACGCATCATTATATAAGCGATTATCTATTTGATATTCACGCCACAATCCTTCCTGCAATAAATCCCATATTGAATCGGAAATAGATTGCGTAGTAGCATTATAGAAACGGAGAGATGGTTGAGAATATGTAGGTTGCATTTTGTTCATTGGTGGTACAACATATATACGGGTTTGTAACATATCCATTCATTATCCCACATATCGGGTTGTTGATTATCCTCTATTACCCAAGCGTGCATTTGTGTAGAAGGAAGGAACGCACCTATATACATCACGCCATTCTTCTTGAATTTGCAAGAAGTAGTTGCCGCAAAGATAGCACGAGGCAGGCACAAGCGGCGTTGTTCTTCGGCAGATGGATAGATGTTGCGGTAGAACAGAATAGCCTGTTGAGCGTTTGCAAATGCATTTAGAGAAACCACTTTGCTTATCCAATATGCAATAGGATAACAATGGCGACAAAGCCAAGTGAGAAACTTGGCGTATAATGTCAATAGTCGTTTATGAGAGGTTGGAGGCAGAGGTGCGTATAATGTCGGATGTAACAAAAAGGGATTCAACACATTATGCAGATGTGATTCATTTTGCATTATACTTTGCTTCCCATTATTATCTCTATCACCGCACAACAAGCAACCATGCAATTTATCAAAACAAAAGACTTTGTTTTGAAATTCTATGTCAAATGTCGTGGTTTGATTCATAAGGGATGAAAAATGTGTGGCGGCATTGCCGCCACACACCTGAAAATTAATCGACGTTGCTGCTGCTGTAGCCACCTATTGCTTTCCAATGATTGTAACTACTAAAATCTTCACAACCACTTGACTTTTTACCATTGATGTTGGCAACGGTAGCATAAACATTTAACTTTTTCATAATACTAAAAGTTTGATTTGTGCTATGGACACTCGCACATTAATATATTAAGCACACACACACATTTGTCCACAATGTGCGATGGGGTTATATTATTTTGTTTCGTTCCGATAGAAGACAACCATTTGGCAGGTGCGGACACTCTGCTGAGTTACTATAGCAGCATACAGACACTGTTGGGCAATTATTCCCTATACCCAGTGGTTTAGTATTGGATATCATGGCGCAGTCATCTCCAAATCCCATAATTGTTTATGTTTTTGATACGCCTACTCTTTATCGGATTTTCGGCATACTCCGCATAGGTTTTCTATTGGTTGACACATAGACACACAAAAAAAGCGCAGACCTCGTGTTGCTTATTCGCTAAACGAGGCCTTCGCATTGCCCAAAGAGTCAAACAAACAACAGGAAACCTACGCTGATATGACGATATACTACGCTTGGATGCGTAGTACGGTAAGTCATACCCATAGGCATCTACTGCTTACTTTGATTGTGACTCTTTAGAAAGTTGCGAAGTTTCGTTTAGCCCAAGCAAAGCGTCAATAAACGCTATTCAATATGTCTAAATCTACCCTAAAACGAGGACATATCCCCCACCGGCGTAGATTCAAGCGCAAAGATACAACTTTTTTTTATTCAAACAAATTTTAGTGCAAAAATTAGTATATAATAATTTACATACTCACCCTACTACAACGCAGTCCGCTAATGGATAGAAGGGAGAAGTTAGGTAGGAAGTATGGAGAAGATATGTGTATGCTTCGGTTATGTATCGGGATTGATAGCAGACAGGAGGGTATAGAAAAGGCTGCTAAACAAGTAGGAATTAACAATTAATATGCGAAGATGTTCTTCGTTTCTTTTGCTTGAACAAAGAAACGAAGCAAAGATAATTCATCGGCTTTGTGTCGGGCGTTGCAAAAAAATACTACTCACTCGTCCTGCGGCTACGGCACAACTCACTTCGTTCAGATAGTACCTCCGCTTTTCGCAGTACTCGTTCGATTTTTGACGCACCGACCCAAGGC
>CAVEFV010000044.1:0-17413 GCA_963615025.1 Firmicutes bacterium CAG:95
GCTATGGCTCTACAGCGAGCAATAAACATACAATTAACAATTAATAATTAACAATTAACATGCGAAGATAATATGAGAGCCATAGCACGCTATGGCTCTACAGTTATCATGATTTAATAATTAACGATTAACAGTTAATATACCGAGAGGGCAATTTTGAATGGGGTTGGTAGGTAGTTTGTAGGTTCATCCTATATTCGTCCTATATTTGTCCTATATTCATCCTATATTAAACCTTTGGAATTGGTAGTAAATAATAGGCTAAACGGATGGGAGGTTGTTGGGTTGAGGGAGGAATGGGTGATTTATATTCAATGCGGGATGTTTGTATATTTTAGCAGATGGTGAGCGAGGTATTCTTGTTCGGGTTGGCCTTGTGTAGGAATGAGTTCGCATTTGGGCAAGATACCCAATGCGGAGAAGTCCATAAGGGATGAATAGCCGCTGCGAGCAATCACTTTAGTTGCTCCCAAGAGGTGGGCGACGAGTTCGGTATCTTCCATGTAAGGGACAACGGTTATGTTGCCTTTGGTGAACTTGCAGAAAGGGGCATCGGGTTTGCCTTGTATGACCAAGAGTGTTTCCTGTTGTGCTTGGTAACGCCCGATGATTTCATTCTCCAAAAGGGTTCGTTGGGGTTCCAATCCCGAAAGGAGCAGAACCACTTGGTAGGTGGTGTCGGGTTGGGGTGTAGCAGGCATGTTCGTGAACCGTGATAGGTGTCCGATATAATGCAGATGACGAGGTGGTTTATGTGGATGTGACAGTCTGCCGGCAAGTGAGGGTTCTGTCGGGGTATCGGGTACCCATATTTCGGCGTATTTATTCATTATCCGCCTGTGTATTACCTCTGCGCAGGGTTCAAGCCATTTCCATGCTTCGGGCAAGCAGATATGCAGTTGATGTGTAAGATAGACACAGCGTGTGCTATGAGAATGGAAAGCAAAACGGTTGTCGGATATAACCAAGTCGAAATGTTCGATGGCGAGCAGTTGTTGCAGGGTGCGATGGTCTTGGACCATCCAATGCAGCAAGTGGGGCAGTTGGCGGAGGAGAGTTGGTACCTGAGAATCAGTTCGGGAGTAGTGCAGCCTCAGCGAGGGGAGAGGGATATGTCGCAACTGCGGATAGCGTTTGCGCAGTAGGAGAAGGCTGTCGCCATCGCCCGCCAAGACTACTTCGTGGTTTTGGCAAAGGTAGTAGTCGATTATAGGGATGCAACGGGTGGCGTGTCCCAATCCCCAGTTGAGTGGTGCGACAAGAACCTTCATAGCGAGAGGTATTATGCAGAGACCGTTACATCGAAGCCCTCTGCACGAAGGTGGTCGGCAATGGCTTGCATGGTGGTCGGGTCGATTTTCTGCAGCGTTTCGACGGGTGTGGCTCGGTCGATTACATAAATCATAATATGTTTAGGTTGCAACTCACGGACGACTTGATACCAAGCACTCAACTCTTCGGGAGTGGTATTGTCGATGGTTTGGTTTTGGTATTGCCCTTTGAGGAAACAGGTTTGCAGGGTGAAGTTGCCGTGAAACTGCTTCAGCATACTGACGATGTTATCCACCGTCAGGTCGGGATTGACGGGTTGGTCGATGAGGTGCATGGTGGCATTGACGGCAGAGTCGAGTTTGAGTATTCGTTGGTCAATCTTCATCAGTGCCTTGACGACATCGGGTCGGAAGAGTTGTGTCGCATTGCTCAATACCGCCACTTGGGCATTGGGACAATATTGGTCACGCAGGGCGCAGGTGTGGTCGATTATATCGGCGAAGGCAGGGTGCATGGTGGGTTCTCCGTTGCCGGAGAAAGTGATGACATCGGGTGTGATATGCTTTTGTTGCAGGTTGCGCAGGCTCTGTTCGAGTGCATCGTGTACTTGCAGGGTGGTAGGGAGTTGTGGAGAGTGAACAGGGGTATTGAAGCCACATTCGCAATAGACACAGTTGAAAGAGCATAACTTATGCTGCATCGGCATGAGATTGATGCCGAGCGAGGTCCCGAGTCGGCGACTGTGTATAGGACCATATACGATTTCGCTGAATAGCATGGTGGGAGGTATTATTATTGTACTCTATGTCCTAAAGCGTCGCAGAGTGCGCGTCGAACCTGCTCCAAAAGGGGTTGTTGTTGCAGGAGTTGGAGCATCATTTCTTCGTCGTTGTTCTCCTGTGCGTGCTGCAATAACGAACGAAGTGCGTTGAGTTGCTTGTTGACAAGTGCCAACTTGAGTTCGTAGAGCAAGTGGGGTACCAAGTTTTCCAACTCGTCTTCCTCTGTTGATAGTTCTACATCCACACTCACATTCTCCGATATATTTTTCTTGCCGTGAATCTTACTCAAGGTGTATTTATCGCTGATAAGATTGCTTGCGAGACTGCTCACTCGTGGGTCAGGATGATTACGGAAGAAGGTCTCTGCACAGAAGTCCGATTCGTTGAGGTGGAGCCGGAGTTCGTTTATCACTTTACTGTAGATGGGATTGTCGAACTCTATATTGTCGGCGTCGAGGTCAGTCAGGACATATTGCCCGACGGTGATGCCGATTCCTTCGTCGTCGGTATAGAGTATTTTCCCGCCATAACGGACCAATACTTGCAGAAGGTTGCGGATGTTCTCGTCCAACTTATTATCTATCAGCGTAGAGGGTTGCAGAGATACGGGTTGTTGGTAGGTAGAAGTGTTGTCAGTTGCCGTTGAATCGATACGCTGCTGAGAGTCGGAGGAAGGAGTATTGTCGGCGGAAGGCGTGTTCTGTTGCGAGAGATTGTCGTTGGGCCGTTGGGTGTATTGACTTCGTTTCTTGCGGTCGATTTCCGCCTTGCTGCGCATGTCGCGGATGTCGTCACGAATGGTCTCCACCGGAATGCCCGACAATTCGCTGCAGTCTTTCGCATACAGTTCGCGCTTAATACGCTCCGGTATGACGGAGATGGAGCGGACAATGTCCTTTATGACAGCACTACGCTCGATGGTCCCATGTTCGGAGTCCTGCAAGAGGAGGTTGGTTTTGAATCGGATGAAATCTTGTTGGTTAGACTTAATGAACTGTATGAAATCGGCAGCGTTCTGCTTTCGAGCGAAGGAGTCGGGGTCTTCGCCATCGGGAAGGAGGACGACCTTGACATTGATGCCTTGCTCAAGCAACATATCTATCCCTCTAAGCGCAGCGTGAATTCCGGCTGCGTCACCATCGTACAAGACGGTTACATTGTCGGTGAAACGATGCAGCAACAATATCTGATGTTTGGTAAGCGCCGTACCGCCGGATGAAACGACATTCTCGATACCTGCCTGGTGCATGGAGATGACATCCATCTGCCCTTCGACCAGATAGCAAGTTCCTTGTTTGGTGATGGCTTGCTTGGCGAGAGATAGTCCATAGAGTTCGTTTTGCTTGGAGTACAGAAGGGAGTCGGGAGAGTTGACATACTTGCCGACATGTTCTTGTTGTTTGAGAATACGCCCGGCAAAAGCGACTGTCTTACCCGAAATGGTGTAGATAGGGAAGATGACGCGTCCACGGAAGCGGTCGTAGTAGTTGTAGGAGGACTTGCCACAGAGACCGGTATTTTCCAGTAATTTATCGCTGAACTTGGCGTCGTGGGCTGCTGCATAAAGTGCATTCTTTTCGGGAGAATAGCCTAAGTGGAACTTACGGATGATGTCTTCACGGATGCCTCTCTCGAGGAAGTATTTGAGACCAATGTTTCGCCCTTCTTCCGTGTTCCAGAGATTATGTTGGAACCATTCATTCGCCCACTCGTTAAGCATAAACATTGCTTCCCGTTCGGTCTGCGCTTGGCGTTCCTCATCAGTCTGCTCCCTCTCTTGTATCTCGATGCGATACTTCTTGGCAAGTGTTCGCAATGCCTCGACATAGGTACACTGCTCATACTCCATTACGAAATTAACGGCATTACCAGCCTTTCCGCAGCCGAAACATTTGAATATCCCTTTGGCGGGTGATACAGTGAAAGACCCCGTCTTCTCTTCGTGGAAAGGACATAATCCGATGAGGTTGGCACCTCGTTTGCGAAGCGTCACATAATCGGATATAACATCCTCTATACGAGCAGAGGCGTAGATACGGTCGATGGTTTCTTTCGGTATCATTGCGGGTTTAGAAGTTTAGGAAATATATGCCTATGCGGATTGACCACTGGTCGAACCTGCCTCGCATACGATATTCAGCACTTGTGTCGGAGGGATTGTCGAAGAAGGTGTCTTTATAGTGGTTCACTATACCAAAGTCGTAACCTCCACGGATATAGTAATTCTGGTACTGGAAACCTGCTCCGACACCCCATGTCAGATTCCATGGACGATAATCGTAAGTGCCATCTTCGTCGTTGTCCACGAGGAAGTGGTTCTCCTTGACCACTTTCGATTCTTTAGTGAGTTCGTTCTTATGATAGGTCGTCTTGTCGAAGGCGAAGGTGTATTGGAAGGACGGACCTGAATAAAGGATGAGATAAGTCTCCTTGGCAATTTCAAACTTGTACTGCCAATCAATGGGTATCTCTATAATGTGTATCTGATTACTGTACTTTATCTTCTGTGCCGTAGAGAAAGTACTCTCCGACTGCCATTTTGTGTGGTTGCCACCATAGATATAGTTTACGCCAAGGCGGAAGCCAAAGCCCTTGATTAAGGTGGCATCGTAAACGAATCCTAACTTCAAGCCGTTCAGTTTGGTGACATTAGGCAGTTTCTTTTTTTCTGATGCGGGGTTCTCACGCAAGATCGGTTGTGTGTAACCCATTTCGAACCCTAAGGATTGTTTCTGTGCCTCGGCAGTCAATGCGAAAGAGCAGAGCAATAATAGCGCAACGATAGTTTTTTTCATTATTTCTTCAATGTAGGTGTTTTCGTTTTTGTATCTTTGTTTGAGCGTTTAGCAGCGTTCGTGGTGGATCTTTCATTACTCGGCGATGGGGACTCATCCTCTCTGTGCTGGTCAATACCGTTCTTCTGTATAGCACTCCTATCCGTACGGATAAACACATCACCAGGGTACTTCGGGCGCAGAGCATCCGCCCAGAAAAAACCGTTTAAGTATGCTTCGTTCGAGGAGATACTATCCAACGGGTGCAGCGAACCGATGGTGGTTGCCGTGAAGACAATATGGTCAATCTTCTTCTCTCGCAGGTATATCTTTACATAACTGCTCTGGGTCTTATTCATCCCAATAAAACCGCCGTCATCTTCTTGAGGGAAGAATATGGTTTCAGCGTTGCCATTCACCTCCACCCTCCTTAGTTCCCCCTCGCAGATATAAGCAAACATCTCTTTACCTGCCATCTGGTCGTACTTGTCGTAGTCTTCTTGTTTAACCGCCAAAGCATTTCCTATCCCATGTGCATAATCCACCGTTTCTTCCTTCATGAACACATAGATAGTATCTGCAGATACCTGGTTCTCATCACTCCAACAGATTGGAGCACCACACAACGACATCACTGAATCATGACTAACATACACCAACGAGTCGCACACCATCTGCATATCGTGCCGATACACACGCACACCATAGTAGGCTCGCACACGCTGGTAAGATGTATCTTTCCAGATAGTATCGGGTGCCACAAAGATAAGAACAGAGTCTGGCGACAGGCTGTCTCTCGCTTGCAAGATAGGCATTAGGTGAAAGACTTCCTCCGTGAATAAGGTATCTGCATGCATGTATAGCCAATCCTCGCTCGACCAATCCACAAACAACGCACTATCCGTAGCATATCCTCGTTTCCCGTCTTCATATACCTCACCATAGTTACCGTATAAGGTCTCTTTGCGGACACTGTCAGTCATCTCAAAGTGTTCGTATAACTTCCCATAACCACGCTGTTTGTCATAGAATAGAGAGTCTCCCGTCAAGGTCTTGCCATCACCGTGTATAATCTGCGAACGGTCCATCAGTAGCGTTGTCTCTGTCTGTGTATTATACCAGCCACGAGTCGAAAGAATGGTTGTTTCCTCCCCGTAATCTATTCGCGTAGGACCCTGTAACTCTGCAATATGCGTTTCTGTATTATAGTTCAGCGTATCCGCAACAAGCACAAACTTCGGATGTTTCAACACCACATCATCACGAAAGACAGCACGATTGTTATACGGTGTATATTGCCCCCACCACGATGTCAACACATTCAGAGAGTCCCGCAACTCTCCTCCCGCAAAGTAATAGGCTATATCATGAATACGGTCGTAGTTCAAACTGTCTGTAGTAAGAGTCGTATTCTTGTTGATTAAACGGACATTCTTCCGCAAACGCGCAATCTTTGTGTTTCCGTCATAGTACAACATATCTCCGTAACCCGACAGGGTATCCCCTTGTACAAAGCGGATATTACCGAAAGCATCAAAAGAATTCGCCTTCTCATAGAAGTAAGCACTGTCACAATACATATACGCCTCCTCATGACGAAAACAAACATCCCCCTTCAGCAACTGTGCATCGGGGTGCAGTTTCTCATCAAAAGAAAGTGTCTCACAGCGTTCTAAGTACACCAATGTCTCTTTCTGCGCATGAGCATAACACACGCACACAAAGAGCAAACTCACTACTATCAACCTGCGAGATATATTCATCTTCTGTCCTGCCGATTAGTTCTCTTTCACCCATCCCGGAAACTCAAAGTCGCAACCACGCCACTCCGGGTCTATCATGATGTAGGTATCTTTCTGCTTCTGCAATATCCACTTGTGCAGAAAGGCCTCACTCTCCTGCTGTTCATACATCATACGAATGGTCTGATAGTCATCTACCAGATTGGCTTTATGTACATCCGTCTTCGATTTCAACTTCACTATCACACAAACCTCCTTGTTTTTCGTCTCGTCCATCATAAGGAACGGACGACTTATCTCTCCCATGTTCATCCCGTGAATCTGACGGGCAATCTCAGGAGGAAGAGACTGATACTCAAACTTCGTCGTGCCTGTCTCCTGATTCATCATCACACCCGCATTCATTGCCGTGTTCTTGTCCTGTGAGAAGAACGCCACAGCCTGCTCAAAGGTAACCTTACCCGTGCGGATAAGATTGGCAATCGAATCCAATTTGTTTATCGATTCCGTCTTGTCACTCTGAGAAAGACGGGGCTTCAAAAGTATATGACGGCAATTTATCCTGTCCCCGCGCTTCTCTATCAACTGAATAATATGGTAGCCATACTCTGTCTCCACAATTCGGCTCACCCTCCTTGTATCATTCAGGTTAAAGGCTACATCCGCAAACTCAGGTACCAACTGACCCTTTCCCACAAAGCCTAACTCTCCGCCACGCTTGGCACTCTCCGTGTCTTCCGAATACAACCGTGCCAACATCGAGAAGTCTGCATTTCCGCTATTCACACGCTCCGTGAAGTCACGAAGACGCTCCTTCACACGGTCTATCTCCGACTGAGGTACAGGTGGGTCCAAAGTGATGATCTGTACCTCTACCTGCGCCGGCACCGTCGGAATGCTGTCCGCACGCAACTGCGAATAATAACGGCGCACTTCGGCTGGCGTCGACTTGATATTCTCCGTCAACTTCTGCTGCATCTGCTGAATGATCATCTGATTACGAACGGCAGTGGTCATATCTTCCTTCATCTCCGACATGGGCTTACGGAAATACTCCTCCAACTTCTCCTTTGAACCGATCTGAGAGATGTAATAGTTCAAACGCATATTCACCTGAGTGGCCACCGTCGATTCATTCACCTCCACCGAATCTAACTCTGCCTGATGCAAAAACAACTTCTGTATAGCCAACTGCTCGGGAATGACACAATAAGGGTCTCCCGAAATCTCTTGACCTTCATACTGCGCACGAAGACGCTCCTCTTCAACTTCCGAACGCAATATAGCCTCATCGCCTACAACCCAAATCACCTCATCTATCACATTGTCTTGCGCTGGCAACATTGTCGATACCAACAACATTCCGACAACCATTCCTATCCTATTTCGTCTCATCAATGCTCTCATCTTTTGTCTGTATATTAGTGTTAAACACAACTTTCTTCTGCCGTATCGCTTGCTGATACATCTCTTCGCGTTGCCTTTGCAAAAACTGTACTTGACGCTGATTCAACAATACTTTTTCTATCTCCATACGGGCATAATCCATAGGCATCGCCTCACCCGCCAAATGCCTGTCCGTTACACGAAGAAGACAAATTCGGGTCGAATCCCTGCTCTCTATCAACCGGTTATGACGAATTTCCTGCTCCATTTCTTTCGAACTGACCGACATCTTCATCATCACACTGTGCAAACTCCGCCACTGGTCCGTAAACAGGTCATAAGAGGTAGCATACTGATACGCATATTTCTCTATCTTCTCCAAATTATCATCCGTCAAATCACCCATATACTTGCGCAAATCGTCCAAATGAGGCGCATCACCCGACAACACGATAAGCAACCCCTGCAATATATCCTCCCTCAAAACGAAACGCTCGGAATGACGCTCGTAGAAGGCTATTATAGAGTCCTCCGACACCTCTTTCGGCATCCTGCTGTCCACCAACGACTGCTCATACTCATGCACATACAAGGTCCTGCGATAATCTTCCACCATCGATTCAATCGCACCCGCATCCGGCGACGAACGCTTCGCCTTATCATACAACAACAGATTCGTAGCCCAACGACGGATATAATCATCCGCCAACATCGCACTGTCCTCCGGATTCCGAGCCGACGAGGTAATCGCTGCCAAATCACTCTCATGCAACGACTCACCACCTACCGTCACCACAGCACTGCCCGTCTGACGCTGACGGATATACTCACAACCCGTCAGCAGAAACAAAACCATACTATACAATAAGACTTTCTTCATCATGTCCATCAATCGATATATCTTGCAAAGGTAAAGTTTTTTTCTCAATGAACCAAACACCATGCCACACAACAATGCCAATAACACCCCCTCCCACCCCACTCCATTGCACCTCCCAAGCACCCTCATTCTGCCGACCCTGCATAACCCTCTCACTATGAAACGATTTAGCATACTTTTATATAGGATGAATATAAGACGAATATAGGATGAATATAGGAAGAATATAGGAAGAACCTACAAACTACCTACCAACCCCCTTCAAAATTGCCCTCTCGGTATAGTAATTATTCATTGTTAATTATTAATTTATAACAACTGTAGAGCCATAGCGTGCTATGCCTCTCGAATCCACTTCAAAGAACAAACAACATGTTCCCATTAAACCAAATAAACCCCTTCAACCAACTAAACTTCTAAACTCCTAAAATCATCAACTAAAAAACGGCCCTCAATCCTCAACCCGATACACTCAACTCAAACCATTTGTCTATTCCACAAAAAACTCCTACCTTTGCAAATCAGTTAGAAATGCAGATTGTAAAATTACAAATCGCAAAATTGTAAATCATAAAATTGTCCAATCAATCTATGACCATCGCTGTTGCAGGAACAGGATATGTAGGCCTATCCATTGCCACACTATTAGCCCAACACAACCGAGTGCTGACTGTTGACATTGTATCGGAAAAGATAGACAAAATCAACCGCCACGAATCGCCTATCCACGACGAATATATCGAAAAGTACCTTGCAGAGAAAAAACTCAATCTAACGGCAACACTTGATGGGAGAAAGGCTTATGGTGAGGCAGACTTTGTAGTCATCGCCGCACCCACCAACTACGACAGCCAAAAGAACTACTTCGACACATCCGCCGTTGAAGATGTCATCCGCCTTGTTACAGAGGTGAATCCTCATGCCATAATGGTCATCAAATCGACCGTTCCCGTAGGCTACACCGAATCTATCCGCAACAAATTGGGTAACAAGAACATCCTTTTCTCGCCGGAATTCCTACGGGAATCCAAAGCACTCTACGACAATCTATATCCCTCGCGTATCATTGTAGGCACAGATCTCAATGACACACGCTTAGTCGAAGCAGCCCACACCTTTGCACGCCTCTTGCAAGAAGGTGCCATCAAGGAGAATATCGACACGCTCTATATGGGCTTCACCGAAGCAGAAGCGGTGAAACTCTTTGCCAACACCTATTTGGCATTGCGGGTCAGTTATTTCAACGAGTTAGATACTTACGCCGAGATGAAAGGCTTGAACACGCAAGACATCATCAACGGTGTATGCCTCGACCCTCGTATCGGCACACACTATAATAACCCCTCCTTTGGTTACGGCGGCTATTGCCTACCAAAGGATACCAAACAACTACTTGCTAATTATCAGGATGTCCCAGAAAACCTCATCGAAGCAATAGTCGAGAGCAATCGTACCCGCAAGGACTTTATAGCCGACCGGGTATTGGCAAAGGCAGGCTATTATGACTACTACAACAACGGCTCGTACAACGCCCAAGAGGAGCATCCCTGTACTATCGGAGTATTCCGATTGACGATGAAGTCTAACTCTGACAACTTCCGTCAGTCGTCCATACAAGGCATTATGAAACGCGTAAAAGCCAAAGGCGCACAAGTTATCATCTACGAACCTACTCTACCCGACGGCTCTACTTTCTTCGGCTCATTGGTCGTGAACGACTTAGACAAATTCAAAGCACAGTCCCAAGCCATTATAGCCAACCGCTATAATACTTGTTTGGACGATGTCCGCTCCAAAGTATATACCCGCGACCTCTTCCTCCGCGACTAAATTAGTCCGGCCAAACTTCCACAAACAACCGATAGAACATCAAACAACATTCCACCGCCCACAAACGCATAAACGAAGGAACTCACTCAACTAAAAAACTACTCTCAACACTCAACACTAAATTCTCAACACTAAACTAACCCCAATGTCCCTTATCGACCGCATATTGAACCGTCTAAACCTCTCGGAAACCAAGAAAAAGGTCGCCCAAAACTTGTTATGGGCAGTAACGGGGAAAATAATTACGCTGCTCGGAAGTCTATTAGTGGGTATCTTTGTCGCCCGCTATCTGGGACCTGAACAATATGGTCTGATGAGTTATGTGACAAGTTATGTCGCACTGTTCCAAGTCTTTGCGTCTTTCGGACTGGATAATATCGAAATCCGCGAAGAGGCTAAATGCAAAGGCACGGGCGAGTATGAGCGCACCCCATCGAAAGAAGCCAACGCTATTCTTGGCACGGCTTTCGGACTAAAACTCATCTTCGCTGCCATTACAATGGTACTTGTCATCGCCACCGCATGGATATTCGAGGCAGATACCTTCACCAAATGGATGATTACGCTCTACTCGTTGAGCATGATTATGCAGACTTTCAATGTAGTCCGTAACTATTTTACCTCCATCGTATGGAACGAATATATTGTCAAAACCGAGATTAGCCGTACAATCATCGGTGCAGCAATCAAGGTCGTTCTACTCCTTATCCATGCACCTTTGGTGTGGT
Organism: Firmicutes bacterium CAG:95; assembly: GCA_963615025.1. Classification (GTDB taxonomy): domain Bacteria; phylum Bacteroidota; class Bacteroidia; order Bacteroidales; family Paludibacteraceae; genus Colicola. The sequence continues at coordinate 11,395 of CAVEFV010000044.1, forward strand.
TCATTGCCGCTACTCTATTTGATACGGTGCTTATTGCCGGCGGCTACCTACTCTCATACCGCAAGAAAATAGCCTCTCCATCTCTCTGGACTTTCGACTACCGAACAGCAAAATACCTAATTAAGGAGTCCTTTCCATTACTCTTGAGTGGTGCAGCCGTCGTTATCTACCAACGCATCGACCAAGTCATGATAGGCAATATGATTGACAAAGAAGCAGTAGGCTATTTCTCTACTGCTTCAGCCTTTGTAAGTGTGTTGATGTTTGTACCCATAACTATCTGTCAAACCTATATGCCTATCATTTCAAGTCTGTGGAAAACAGACAAGAAGGAATATCATCGCCAGAACCAACAATTTATGAACATAACCGTATGGAGTACTATTCTCTGTTCCATCGCTGTAACGGTGTTTTCCTATCCTCTTATACGCTATACCTTTGGCGAACAGTATCTGCCTTCCGTCCCCATACTACAGGTATTGTCATTCAAAGCGGTAAGCATAGCATTCAGCAATGTAGCAGGACAGATGATTGTAGTAGAAGGACTGCAGAAATGGACGCTTATCCGAGATACGACGGGTTGTATTGCCTGCGTACTGCTCAATTATTTACTTCTACCTCGTTTCGGAGTCATTGCTGCCGCATGGATTGCCATTATCAGTAATCTTGTAGCCGGCTACTTCTCTTCTCTATTCATTCCACCTTACCGCCACACATTCACCAGCCAAACACAATGTATCCTCTTCGGCTGGAAAGACATGGCACAAATAACAATATTAATTAAGAAAAGCAGATGATGATATATATACCATTCCTATGGTTTTTAGGGCTAACTATCTATTTATGGAAAAAGCAAAAATGCGTAGAAGTTAGCGTTTTCTTGTCTGCGTTATACGCAGTGTCAGCATTTTGTGCGATCCTATGCGTTAATTTGCATTTTTTAGGAAGCGGCGGAATACAATATACAAATGAAGACCTTCAACTTAACGCCATTCCAACCATCACATACTGTTTGCTTCACACTATTCTCATACTGCCATTTAGCAAAATAAATCCATCAAGAATAAATGATATAAACATAAGCAGCAACCACCTTTTTGATTTGTTTGCCTATTTTCTTTTTGCAGTTGCTTTATTGAATATATACATAGTAGCAGATAATATTATCCAAGTTTTTATACAAAAAGACTTTGCCTCTGTGCGAACTGCGCATTATGCTGGCGACGAAACCTTAGCCGAGACAAAAGCAAAAACTCTTCCACGCCTATTAGGATATTTCTATTATTTCAATCGAACAACCATATTGGCTCTTCCTTGTTTTTTTTACAGCCTGTGTTTTCTAAACAAACAAACATGGTTTAATATTGCTCTTATTATTAGTGCATTGTCATTACCGCTATATGGTATTTCAGCTGTTGATAGAACAGAATTTATATTTTTCGCACAATCTTGTTGTCTTTGTTTCTTACTATTTCGTCCATTTATACAGGATACGCAATGGCAATTCTTGAAAAAGATACTAATTCCATTGGGTATTATTATGTTATTATATGTAAGTGCTGTAACTATAGTGCGTTTTGGTGATAAAGATCAAGGGGCAAAAGGAGGTGCGTTGCAATATGCAGGGCAAGGCTACCTAAATTTCTGCTATTTCTTTGATAATTGTAATAGCAACCACATTCATACAGAGCGAATGTTACCACTTACGAATAAAATTCATCAAGGTGAAATAAACTATACGGACTTACGAGACAAAATTGGCGAAGAGCAAGGTTTTCCCATTAGTATATTTGCCACATATTTAGGAGATTTTTTATGTGATTCTGGAATTATTGGAATGTTATTGTGGGCATTATGTTTTTTATTGTTACTGCTATTAACTATTGCAAAAACTACTGATACAATGTCTTTCGGTCAAATATTTTGGTATTACTTAATGGCGACAATTCCTATGTTTGGTATCTTCTATTATCCCTATTTTACATGGTTACAAGTTGTATGTATTATTATCTGTGCCATTATGTCAATACTGTTCAAATATAAATTCAAGTTCAAGTAATGCTCATCTACACTATCATAGTTACCTATAATGGTCGCCATTGGGCAGATTTCTGTTTAGGAAGCCTGCGCAAATCAACCATACCGACCATTCCACTTGTTATTGACAATTGCTCCACAGACGAAACCCTACCTTATATCCATGAGCAGTACCCGGAGGCTATTCTCTTCCCACAAGAGAAGAATCTCGGTTTCGGACAGGCTAACAATGTCGGCTTACGGTATGCATTAGCTCACAACGCAGATTATATGCTGCTGCTCAACCAAGACGCTGCCATTGCTCCGAATGCTATCGAACTTATGTTGGCGCAAAGCGATGGACAATCCTTGTTATCCCCAATGCACATGAATGGAGATGGAACAAAAGTAGATAATAGTTTCCGAGAGTTTTCTCTCTACCCATGCATTGATCTCATCAATGATGCATTCTCAAACACCCCAATAAAACCATTTTACCTGAGTTGCGAAATTTGTGCAGCTTGTTGGTTAATGCCACGCTATATCATAGAAAATATTGGAGGTTTTAATCCTTTATTTTTTCATTACGCAGAGGATAATAATTACTATCAACGCTTAGTCTACCACCATATAAAAGTAGTTTTAGTTCCTGCTGCACGCATGTTTCACGACCGTCAAGAATATGGGAATAAGAAAGTTTGGAATGCCCAATGGCTGCATAATATGCTAACACTAATTTGCACCAACATCAACTTCACAGCAGGGCAACGGTGTTGCGAGATGCTCCATATTTTATGGACTTGCTACGCCTATCGTTTGCGAGAAAAGCAATATCGTATAGGTTCATTTTTTCTATCTGCCTGTATGCTCACTACGGAACTTCCTGCCATTCGCAAAAGCAGAAAAGCAGAAAAAAAACTACAACCCAACTGGCTATAACATGAAAGTTCTCTACATACTCAATAGCACCACCACAACAGGCGGTGGAAGCAAAGCACTACTCAACTTGCTGTACGGCGTTATGCAGTATGGTGTGCAACCTATTGTCGTATGTCCGGATCAAAATGGTTTATTCCAAACATTCCGAGAAAACAATATACCGGTCTATCCTTGTTTCTATCGTACCGGCATCTACCCTCCTTTTGATAAACATTGGAAGAATCGACTGCTCTTTATTCCTCGTTTTTTTGGTCGCCTTCTTGCTAACACCATAGGTACACTACAAGTCTGCAAGATTTGCAAGAAAGAACATCCCGCACTTATTCATACCAATGTATCGGTCACAAACATCGGTTACCAAGCCTCACGCCTACTGCATATTCCCCATATCTGGCACATACGAGAGTATGGCGCATTAGACTTTAACTACTACTATTACTACAGCAGAGGACAGCAATTACGCAAATATCAACGCCATAACTCGTACACCATCTGTATCACCAAAGACATCCGGCACTACAATCGATTAGAGATCGCCACCACTTCAAGAGTAATCTACGATGGTGTGTTATCTGCCAAAAACATCCACTATACTCCAACAAAACAACCCTATTTTCTTTTCGTCGGACGCATAGAGAAAGCAAAGGGGCTTATTCCCTTATTGGAAGCCTATACCCATTATATCAAACAATGCACAACACATCCGCTTCCTCTACATATTGCAGGAAAAACCAGCCACGATAGTTACCAACTGGAATGTAACGATATGATACAAAAGAATCATATTGAAAATTTTGTTACCTTCTTAGGCGAACGCAAAGATATATTGGCTCTTTATCAAGAAGCCCAATCACTCATTGTACCATCTTTGTCCGAAGGCTTTGGCTTTATCACCGCCGAAGCAATGTTCTCCGGTTGTCTTGTGGTCGGACACGACATTGCAGGTACCAAAGAACAATTCAACAATGGCAAACAACTCACCGGCAAAGAAATAGGTTTGCGTTACAACACCCAAGAACAACTCGTACGACATTTATTGGATATCACCACTGCAACTCACAACGGCACATTCACCGAGATGTATGAACCAATCATACTTCGCGGACAACAAGTGGTTACCCATCTCTACACTTCCGAACAAAACGCACAACAAGTCTATCAATTCTATCAAGATATATGTTCAAACAAGTGCTAATATACATAGGTGGTCTTTGGTCATACCTACACCCACTGCGCTTACGCCAAAACATCAAGGCAGCATATACTTACCTCTATACCGGCTACTATGCCCGCCAAATGAAGCAGTTTGGCTCTAAAAGCCGAATCATACCCACATTAAGCAATTTCTTAGGGGGCAAATATATCAGCATCGGAAGCCATTGCACTTTGGGAAGAGGTTGTATCCTCACCGCATGGGATTCCTATCACGACCGGCATTTCACGCCCTTAATCACAATAGGCAACAACTGCTCTTTTGGAAACCATTCTCATATCACTGCCATCCATCAAATTATCATTGGCGATAACCTACTGACCGGTCCCAATGTGCTAATCACCGACAATAGCCATGGGCAGAATACTACACTTGCGGAATTGCAAATGGCTCCGAACCAACGCCCACTCTATTCCAAAGGAGCAGTACATATCGGCAATAATGTCTGGATCGGACAAAATGCCTGCATTATGCCGGGCGTAACCATCGCAGATGGGGCTATTATCGCAGCCAATAGCGTTGTTACTCACGATGTCCCCGCTTACTCTGTAGCCGCAGGTGCTCCCGCCAAAGTAATCAAACACATCGAATAGAATTTATTCCCTACAACTCCAACACAATCATGCAAAAAGCCCAAGTAATAGCATTTTATCTTCCCCAGTTCCATCCTTTCAAAGAGAATGACGAATGGTGGGGAAAAGGATATACCGAATGGATTAGTGTCGCACGCGCCCGCAGTCTGTTTCCCGGACACGAGCAACCTAAACTACCCGGAGAACTCGGTTTCTACGACCTACGCTTGCCCGAGACCCGCGAAGCACAAGCACAACTCGCCCGCGAGTATGGAATTGATGGTTTTTGTTACTACTATTATCGCCTTGGCAAAGGACAGAACCTTATGGATAGACCGCTCAAAGAGGTGCTGTCCTCCGGAAAGCCGGACTTTCCTTTCATGCTTTGCTGGGCTAACCATAGTTGGATGGCAAAGAGTTGGAACAATGCAGACAAAGGCAAAGTGAGCGGCAAAATGCTTATTGAGCAACAGTATGGCGACGAGCAGGACATTCGCGACTATTTCTACGAGGTTCTACCCTACTTCCAAGACCCACGCTACATCAAAGAAGACGGTTGCCCATTATTTGTCATCTACAAGCCGTTAGATGTTCCCAATATCGAGAAATATCTACAGATATGGAACGAATTAGCCAAAGCCAACGGACTTGCCGGAGTGAAAATCATTGCCTACACCGAAGAGAGCAAGTTCGAAACCGATAAGATATTCGCCAAAGGGTTTACCAAGATGATTTCGTGCCGGATGTATGCCACTATGCACAATCATTCACAGGTCTGGCGTTATATCAATGGCGGACTTCGCAAACTGTTCAAAGTTCCCAAGATACTCCGCTACAAGAATGTCATCCGTGAGATGGTAACCGACGAAGCCCAAGACGAACGCATTGTGCCGACTATTATGCCCAATTGGGATCATAGTCCGCGTAGTGGTCGTTGGGGCATAATGTGGGTGGGCAGCACGCCACAACTATTCAAAAAGCATGTGCTGGAGGTATTTGGTAAGATTCAGCACAAAGACAACAAGATGGTCTTTATCAAGTCGTGGAACGAATGGGGCGAAGGCAACTATATGGAACCCGACCGCAAGTGGCAACGCGCCTATCTGGAAGCCTTCCTTTCCGCCCGCAAAGAAATGAACATCTAATTTCTATAGCCCCATTTTCTTTCCCTATTCCGAAAATTTTGCCATATTTTCGGAACATAATCCAAAAATATTACCCTAAATTTGGAATAGCGAACATTTTCCCCTACCTTTACGGCGTTTTATACCTACCCACA